>JABGQJ010000499.1 GCA_018648945.1 Victivallales bacterium | reverse complement strand
ATGCAGAGTATCGACGTGAGGGACTGGTGGTCCCGCACGGAAGCGGTGACTGCCAGGTACAACGTGATGTACGCGAAGGCGGCAGCGAGACTGTGGGCCAAGATGGAGTGGGAGGTGTTCCAGGCGAACGGCTATGTGAGGGTGAAGGAACGCGACAGCGAGTGGATGCCCAAGGCGGAAGCCGATGCGTACCGAGAGAAGCTGCGCAAAGAGGCGGCGAAGAAGACGAACGACATGGACATTTTCAGCGCGGATTGATCCGGCCCCCTGACTCACGACCTATCGGACCGGCGAGCAGGGGTTGAGTGGGAACGGCTTGCCCGACATCGGCGCAAAGCGCGCGCTTGATCCCAATCTGGTGCTGAATCCCGGCAAGTTGGTGCCCATCTAGGACGCAGAACGTCGGCGGGCGTTGAGGCGGGTGGAGCATGTGCTATCTTATGGAACAGTGGGCCGCGCAAGGCCGGTCCGTATTCACCCCTCCAAATGGGGGCAGGAAACACCATGACAAGACATCACCTGCTTGGCGTTCTTTCGGCACTCGTGCTCCTGATTTCCTTCGATGCGGGAGCATGGAGCCTCTGGCCATTCGGCAAGAAGCAAGTGAGTACCACTCCCAGGCTCCCGACGAGGAACAACGATCCGAACGCGATTGTGACGCGTGACACCCAAGGTGCGAAAAGTGGCTTGCAGCCAGAGAAGAAGGAGAAGGCTGACAAGGTCTCCATGGAACGCCTGCAGATGTTGGCGGAGAAAGGGAATCCCGGCGCGCAGCTTGCGCTCGGGCGGATGCACTACGACGGTTCAGCCGGCCTGGAGCAAGACTTCGTGAAGGCTGCGGACCACTTCTACAAGGCGGCCCGGGGCGGCAACGACCGGGCAGTGTTCAACTACGGCCTGTGCCTGGCGCTGGGGCGGGGCGTGGAGAAGGATACGGACAAGGCGTTGGAGTGGTTTGTCCGCGCCGCCGAGATGGGGGTTCCCCAAGCCCAGAAGCAGGCGGCGGTGCACCTCGAGGGACGCAAGAAATATGCACAGGCGCTACGCTACCTGCGCAAGCTGGCCGCCGATGGCGATGCCTGGGCCATTCGCCGAACGGCCATGTACCTGATCGAGGGCTTGGCGGGAGACGCCGATCCCAAGGAAGCCGTGGCATACCTGAAGGCGGCAGCAGGGAAAGGCGACGCGCGTTGCCAGGTCCGGCTGGCAGACTGCTATGAACGGGGGTTGGGGGTGCCAAGGAATTACGAGGAGATGTTCAGCTGGCTCTATCTAGCGGCTCGGAGCGACGATCCCGAGGCGCAGGCCAAACTCGGCTGCTGTTTCCTGCGTGGGCAGGGCACGGTCCGGAACACGGCGACCGCCGTCAAGTGGTTCATGCGTTCCGCCGAGGCTGGATACGCCCCGGCACAGACCTACGTCGGCAACTGCTACCTGCAGGGGTCCGGCATCCCGTGCGACCCGAAGAAGGCGGTGGCGTGGTACCAGAAGGCCGCGGAGCAGGGCGATGTGATGGGCGAATTCAGCCTGGGAGCCGCCTATGAAATGGGGCGTGGGGTCACCCGCGACTCCAGGGAAGCGCTCCGTTGGTTCCAGCGCTCCGCCGAGAAGGGCTATGCCCCGGCCCAGTACAACCTCGCGATCATGTATGCCGAAGGCCGGGCGAGCGCCGTGAACGGTCCCAAGGCCGTGGAATGGTACCGAGCCGCAGCCAGGCAGGGCTCGCCAGCGGCGAACGTGGCCATGGGACGGCTCCACCTGGAGGGGAAATGGGTGGCCATGGACCGGGAGCGGGCAAAGGCCTACCTGAGCCAGGCGGCGCAGGCCGGGTCCAAGGATGCGAAGACTGAGTTGAAAGCCAATTTCTAGGCGCTTGATGCCCTCACAGGGCGAAGGCGGTGCACATGCCGGATGATGTCCACAAGATAGGGGTTCGCGATCTGCGGCGGCGCAAGGAAGCCGGCGAGCGCATCGTGGCGATCACGGCCTATGACGCCTGCATGGCTCGGCTCGTGGATGCAGCGGGGGTCGATCTGGTCCTGGTTGGCGACTCCCTCGGCATGACGATGCTTGGCTACCGGACGACGATCCCCGTGACTCTGGCGGACTGCCTGTGCCACACGGCGGCGGTGGTGCGTGGCGTACGGCGAGCCATGGTAGTGGGAGACATGCCCTTCCTGACCAGCCGGGTATCGACCGAAGACACCCTGCGCAACGCCGGCCGCTTCCTGCAAGAGGCCGGGGCGGACGCGATCAAACTGGAAGGCGGGCGAGAAATGGCCGGGACCATCACGCGCTTGGTCCAGGCTGGCATCCCGGTGATGGGGCATGTGGGCCTGCTGCCGCAAGCGGTCCTGACCGAAGGCGGCTACCGAGTGCATGGACGCACCAGCGAGGAAGCGGAACAGGTGCTTGACGATGCCCGGGCGGTGGCTGAAGCCGGCGCCTTCGCCGTTGTCCTCGAAGGCGTGACCAGCGACCTGGCCAGGCGGATCACCGCCGACCTGCCGGTCCCCACCATCGGTATTGGCGGTGGGCCGCACTGCGATGGGCAGATCCAGGTTCTGCATGACCTGCTCGGGCTCTTCGAGGAGTTCATCCCCAAACACGCCAAGCGCTACGCGGAACTGGCGACCGTCATCCGGGATGCGGTGGCCGCCTACGGCGACGAGGTCCGGGCCGGGCAATTCCCGGACGGGGAGCACTCCTTCGAATGATCATTGTGCGCACCACTCAGGCCATGCGCGAACTGTCGCGCTCCTGGCACCGGGCAGGAGAGACGCTTGGTTTCGTCCCCACCATGGGCTACCTGCACGACGGGCACCTGTCCCTGGTCAAGGCGGCAGCGGAGGCAACCGACCGGGTGGTCGTCAGCATCTTCGTCAATCCCACGCAGTTCGGCCCCGACGAGGATCTGGATAACTACCCCCGCGACTTCGAGCGGGACGAAGCGCTCTGCCGGGAGGCCGGTGTGGCTGCGGTCTTCTACCCGGAGTCAGCGACCATGTATGCGGCGGACCATTCCACTTGGGTCGTCGAGGAGCGCCTGACCGAGACGCTCTGCGGGGCGGCTCGGCCAGGACACTTCCGGGGGGTCACCACGGTAGTCGCGAAGCTCTTCCACATTGTCGAGCCGGACGTGGCTGTCTTTGGGCGCAAGGACGCGCAACAGGCGTTGGTGATCCAACGAATGGTGCGTGATCTGGACTTCGCGGTGAGAGTCGTGGTGGCACCGTTGGTCCGAGAGCCGGATGGGCTGGCGATGAGCTCCCGGAACAAATACCTCAGCCCGGACGAACGTCGGCGGGCATTGTCGATATCACGAGGGTTGGAGCAGGCGAAGCATCGGTATGAGCAGGGCGAACGGGATGCCAAGGCGATCTGCGATGCGGTCGCGGGCGGCATTGCCGAGGCTGGCGGTCGAATCGACTACGTGGCAATGATGGCGCGGGCCGATCTGCGACCGGTCGAGAGAGCGGATGGACCTGTCGTGCTGGCCGTCGCCACGTATGTTGGAAGAACCCGTCTGATCGACAATGTGTTCCTTGGTTGAGGCATTTCGCTAAGCATGAGGGAAACTGGACTGAGTGTGTACCGCAAGTTGGCGCTGCTTCTCGCAGCGGCTCTTGTGCTGGCTGTGTTCCTGGCGTTCTCGGTCATCCACTACCTGGCCGGTTCCTGGAGTCTGGAGCGGGGGCTCCGCTCCGTGCAAGCCATGCGTCGGACGGTCTATCTCCAGGGCGCGTGCGTAGAGGAACTCATGAGGGCTCGGCAAGGCGGGGAGGCGGGATCGGAGACCGAGGCCTCCTTCCTGCTCAGGACGCTGAGCAAGGAAGGGGACCAGTTGCTTGTCGATCTTGAGGAAGGCGGCGGCGACGAACGGCTGCCACTTCCCCCAGACGAGCATGCGCGCGAAGCGTTGCGGGTGCTGGGGGAGCTGTGGCAGGGCCAGCAGGAGGCAGTGGAATCCATCCTCGCCAGTCGCCGGGTGTTGAGAAACCGTGACTTCGTGCGGGTCAGATCCCGCGACCTGGGCAACCAGCTCGATTCGGTCCACGAGGCCTACACAAGCGCGCACGGCTGGTACGCGGACCGGGTGCGACTGTGCCTGGTGATCTTCGTGCTCGGCTTCGTGGCGGACATCGCCTATGGGGTGTGGCTGCTCGGCTTCGGCTTCTTCCGTCGGTTCCGCCGCCTGACGGAGCGCTTGCGGGAATTGGGGTCGGTGGACCTGCAGTCCGACACGCTGCCCGCGACCGATGACGCGTCGCTGGGAGAGTTTGGCTTCTACCTCAACCGGTTCGTGGACCGGGCGCGCGCGGCAGACCGCACGAAGGATCGCTTCCTGGCAGCCATGAGCCATGAGATCCGGACCCCGATGAACGGGGTGATCGGCTTCCTCGAGAATCTCCGCGAGACGCCGATGAGCGAGCAGCAACAGCAGTATGTGCGGCTGATCGACTCCAGCGCTCGCAGTCTGCTCAAGGTGATCAACGGCATCCTCGATTTCTCCAAGATCTCCGCTGGCAGGATGGAACTGGAAACGGTCGCCTTCGATCTGCGCCAGTTGCTTGCCGACCGTCAGGCGATGGGACGGCAGCTTGTCCGAGGGCGCCGGGTGAAGGTGAGCCTGGACCTGCCGGAGGATACGCCTCTGATCGTGCGGGGCGATCCCACGCGTCTGCGCCAGGTGCTCGACAACCTGCTGAGCAACGCCGCGAAGTTCACCGAGAAGGGGGAGATCGCCATCCGACTACAGGTGTCCCCGGCACCGGACGAGTCCCTTGCCCTGGGCTTCTCGGTCACGGATACAGGCATCGGCATCCCGCCGGACCGCGTGAAGAGCCTGTTCGCGGCCTTCACGCAGGCCGACGCATCGACAACCCGGAAGTACGGTGGGACGGGCCTCGGCTTGTGCATCAGCTCCGGCCTGGTCTCCCTGATGGGCGGCACGCTCGAGGTGCGGAGTACGGTGGACGAAGGGAGTTGCTTGGAGTTCACCGTGCAGATGCCCACGGCTCGGGCCGAGGAGCAGGTGCGCCTTTCAGACCATTTCATCATCCGGATTCCCCCCGGCGCATTGCGGAAGTATTGGGCTCTGCTGGTGGATGATACGCCCACGAACCTCTTCCTTATGGAGACCGTGTGCCAGAGCATCGGCCTCCCCTACCGGACCGCACGGAACGGACAGCTGGCGGTGGACATGTGCCGGGAACAACATTTCGATCTGGTCTTCATGGATATCCAGATGCCAGTGATGGACGGCTACACGGCGATCCGGGAGATCCGCAAGATCGAGGACGCGCAGACCACCCAGATCATCGCTCTCACGGCCTCCGCCTTCCAGGAGGATGTGGACCGAGCGCTCGGCGCAGGCTCCACGGGGTTCATCGCCAAGCCCTTCGAACGCAACCACCTTCTGCTGACCATCGCCGAGCACCTTGGGGTGCCCGTGGAACGCGAATTGCGCGAGATGCCCGAGTCGCAGGAGGATGGCGTCGATATGATCGTGCGGGCGATGTACGACTTCATGCAACGCCGGTACCAGTCGTCTCTCGGCGAAATCAAGCTCGTGCTGGTCCAGACGGTGGCTGATTGGCGGCCGCTGTTGGAGGATCTACGCGTGTTCGCGGGACAGGGGACTTGGGAGAGAGTGCGGCCGATCATGCACCGCCTGAAGGGGCAGCTTGGCGCCATCGGGCTGGCGGAGTTCGCGGAGTTCGCCGAAGCGGTCAATGCGAGCCTGCGGAAGGGCGAGACCGACGGGATCACCGAACGGATCGGTGAGTTTGTCGAGGAGCTGAGCCAGGTCTTCCGGAGAGTGGAGGCAGAAGTGACCATCGACCGCCCTCACTCGGCCTAGCCCGAGTTTAACACTTGGGGTCATAAGTCGTTGACTATCAACACTTCGATTTTTGAGTAACTACACGTTTCGT
>JABGQJ010000498.1:2351-5940 GCA_018648945.1 Victivallales bacterium | reverse complement strand
GCGTGTGACCACTTCTCCCGGTACGGCGAATGAGCCATTGGGGGTGCTGAGTGATGGGAAGCTGGCGGAGAACTACGGTCCCGTGTTCCGGAACGGCGTCGTGGGTGGCACGTACAAGGTGGATCTTGGCCGGGATCTCCCGGTCTCGGCCGTTGGCAGTTGGTCTTTCCGGCAGGGCGGCGTCCGGGGGCGGCAGCGGTTCGCTCTCTTCGGGATCAACGGGCAGAAGCCCAAGGAGCGGGTGCCGCTGGCCATGGTCGATACCGTGGCTGGTCCCGACGGGATATTCGTCGCCACCAGGGTCCAGGTGAGCGACGGAGGAGTCCTGGGGAGCTTCCGCTGGCTGGAATGGGTGACTCAGCCGGTGACCGGAAGGAAGGAGAACACCGCCTTCCAGGAGTTCCAGGTGCGGTGATGCTGCCGCTCTACCGCGGCTGGTTCAGCGTGCCTTTGAGGAAGCGACGGAGCCAGCGGTCCAGGCGGCCGCAACGGAGACGGCAGCGCGCCCAGCGAGTTGCCAAGGGAAGAGAGATCGCCAGAGGCCATTCATGGTCGCCGCGACGGCAGGTCGCAGCAAGACCGACGATGTTGCCGACCGGAACGGGAGGATCGGGGACGATTTTGGCGTCCCCCCGGAATTGGCGCTCCCCGATGCACCGATGGACGACGAGTTTGCCCTCGTGGACAAAGACAACGACCTGTCCGGGAACTGCTGGCTGGGCCAGCGGCTGCACCAGCACCTGATCCCCCGGCAGCAGCGTGGGGGCCATGCTGTCGCTGACGACGCGGAACCAATAGTCTCCCCTGGCGATCAATTCGCGCCAGAGGACGGGATCGACCGTGGTTGGTTCGTTGGTGCTGGTGTTGGGGTCTCGCACTTGCGGAACAGCCTATCGGAGAGTAATCAGTAGAGAGGGGAACCCATCTGCATCGTTGTTCGAGATCCGTCTTCCGCGACAAGGAGAACCAGGCATGAAGAACCTCTGCGTGGTGCTGACAACCGTGTCCTTGGCCCTTAGCGTACTCATTGGCGTGGTGCTTGCCAAGCGCAGCGGGGGCGAAGAGGGCGGCAAGGAGGCATCCTCCCGCCGGATTCTGGTGGGGTTGTCCATGGACACCTTGAAGGAGGCGCGGTGGCAGCGGGACCGCGACCTGTTCGTGGCCCGTGCCAAGGAACTTGGCGCGGATGTGAAGGTGCTGTCCGCCAATAGCGACGATGTCCGGCAAGTCCAGGACGTGAGTGCGCTGATTGCCAGCGAGGTGGATGTCATGGTCATCATTCCCCATGATGGCCGGGCGATGGCGAAGAGCGTGGATGCGGCCCGCGCGGCAGGCATCCCGGTCATCGCCTACGACCGGTTGATCACCGACTGCGATCTGGGGCTCTACCTTACCTTCGACAACGTGAAGGTGGGTGAGGCCCAGGGCCGCTACCTGGTGGACCATCTGCCCACGCCGGGCAAGGGACGCATTGTGCGGCTGTACGGAGCTCCGTCCGACAACAACGCCAAGCTGTTCAAGCAGGGCCAGGACAACGTCCTCGCGCCCTACATCAAGAGCGGCGACATCCAGGTGGTGCACGAGGATTGGGTGGATGATTGGGATCCCCAGAATGCCAAGAAGATCATGAATGCGGCCATGAACCGGGTCGGCAACAAGTTCGACGCGGTGCTGGCCTCCAACGATGGCACGGCGGGCGGGGCGATCCAGGCATTGAAGGAGGAAGGCCTGGCGGGCAAGCGTCTCGTCACCGGTCAGGATGCCGATCTGGTGGCCTGCCAGCGCATCGCTGGCGGCACGCAGACCATGACCATCTACAAGCCGGTGAGCAAGCTGGCGCGCCGGGCAGCGGAACTGGCGGTTGCCATGGCCAAAGGGGAACCGGTGGTGGCCAACAGTTCGTTGGCCAATGGGCGGCGCGACGTGCCCTCCGTATTCCTGAAGGTCCACAGCATCGACCGCGACAGTCTCGAGATCCTGATCAAGGACGAGTTCCACAGCCGGGCCGACATCTTTGGCCAGGTCAACGGCAAGTAGGGAGACCGCGATGTCTGCCCCGAATGCCAAGCCAGTGGTCCTGCGGACGCGGAAGCTGACCAAGCGTTTCCCCGGCGTGCTGGCTCTGCGGGACGTCGATCTGGAGCTGCGCCAAGGGGAAGTGCATGCCCTGTGTGGTGAGAATGGCGCGGGGAAGTCGACTCTGATCAAGTGCCTCTCCGGCGTTTGGCCCCACGGTTCCTACGAGGGCGGAATCGAGGTCGGAGGGCAGGAGGTCTGTTTCCGCCAGGTGGCGGACAGCGAGCGGGCCGGCATCGGGGTGATCTACCAGGAGCTGGCATTGGTGCGCGAGATGACGGTGGCCGAGAACGTGTTCCTCGGCAAGGAACCGAAGCGGGCCGGTGTGCTGGTGGACTGGGATCGACTCTACGGCCAGGCCGCCGAGGTGCTGGCTCAGTACGGCCTCGATCTCGACCCCGCCGCGCGGGTGGGTGATCTGGGGGTGGGGCAGCAGCAGATGGTGGAGATCGTCAAGGCGTTGGTCAAGGACTCCCGCATTCTTCTGCTCGACGAGCCCACCGCTGCCCTTACTGAATCCGAAGTGGACATCCTGCTCCGTATCGTGGCAGGTCTGCGCGAGCGCGGGATCACCTGCGTCTACATTAGCCACAAGCTCGACGAGGTGCTGCGCATTGCCGATCGGATCACGGTGCTGCGCGATGGCTTGACCGTCACCACCTTGGCGACCGAAGAGACGGACCAGAACGAGATCATCCGCCACATGGTGGGGCGGGAGATCACCGATCTCTTCCCGCGCCGGGCGAGCGCGCCCGGGGAAGCCCTGCTGGCGGTCCGCGACCTCAGCGTCCGCGATGCCGAGGAGGGTCGGGATCTGGTGCGGGACGTGTCCTTTGCCGTCCATGCCGGTGAGGTGGTGGGGATTGGCGGTCTGATGGGGGCGGGCAGGACGGAACTGCTGATGCATCTGTTCGCCGGCGTCGGGCAACGGCTTGGAGGCGAGGTGACCGTGGCTGGCCAGTCCTACACGGGCACGACTCCGGTTGCCGCAATCAGGGCGGGGATGATGCTGGTCAGCGAGGACCGCAAGCGCTACGGCTTGGTGCTGGAACAGAGCGTCGGGTTCAACCTCTCTCTCGCCTCGCTTGGTCAGTTCCTACGGGGCGGAGTGTTCCTCGATGCGCCGCAGGAGGTCCGCAGCAATCAGGAAGCCATGCGTTCGCTTGCCATCAAGGCACCCAGTCTGGAATACGCCACGGGGCAGCTGTCCGGAGGCAACCAGCAGAAGGTGGTGTTGGGCAAGGCGCTGATGACGGCGCCGTCGGTGGTCTTCCTGGACGAGCCAACCCGGGGCATCGACGTGGGGGCCAAACAGGAAGTGTATGGCCTCGTGAACCGCCTGACCGAGGAGGGGAAGGGCGTGGTTCTGGTATCCAGCGAGTTGCCCGAACTGATGGGCATGAGTGACCGGATGATCATTCTCAGCGAGGGACGGATCGGCGGCGAATTCGCGCGTGGCGAGGCTAGTCAGGAAGATATTCTGCGGGCAGCGATGCGGTTCAGTTAGGGATGG
>JABGQJ010000498.1:0-2252 GCA_018648945.1 Victivallales bacterium | reverse complement strand
ATCGGCGGCGAATTCGCGCGTGGCGAGGCTAGTCAGGAAGATATTCTGCGGGCAGCGATGCGGTTCAGTTAGGGATGGCGAATGGGGGATTCGGGATTCAGGGTACAGGATTCAGAAGTCAGGATTCAGGAGTCAGAATGCGGAAGGAAGACGGAAGACCGAATGAAGAATAAAGAGCAAAGAGTGGGGAATGGGGAGGATTGGACAATGCGTGGGCTGATGACGGCAGGGCAAGGACGGAACATGCGATGAAACGAACTCTTTCCATTCGCGATTTCTCCATCGGGGCCGCGTTGCTGTGCATCTGGGTGTTCTTCGCGTTCCACCCCCGGACCGCCGGCGTGTTCCTGACCCCCCGCAACCTCTCGAACCTGTCCATCGAGTTCGCGGTGCGGGCGAGTCTCGCCCTGGGGATGCTGGTGGTGTTGCTGCCGGGGATGATCGATCTCTCCGCTGGCAGTGGCGTGGGCATGATCGGCGGCATCGCCGCCGTGCTGATCTTCCATCATGGCTGGAGCGCGCCCGCAGCGATGGGCGTGGGCTTCCTCGTGGGCATGGTGGTGTGGTCGGGCATGGGCTACCTGATCAGTTCGAAGAAAATGCCCGCCTTCATCATCACCCTCGGCGGTATGATGGCCTTCAAGGGATTGTTCTGGCGGATCATCGGCTGCGAGACAGTGCCGGTGACGGCGGGAAACAGCGAGAATCTGATCTCGCTATTGACTACCTACAGTCTGCCGCGCGGGGTTGGACTGGCGCTCTGGGGAGCCGTTTCGTTGGCCGTGATCTGGGCGATCGCCAGTCAGCGCCGACGGCGTCGGGCCTATGGGTTCGAGGTGGAACCGTGGCAGATCTCCTATCTCAAGGGACTGATCTTCATCCAGATCGCCTTGCTCTTCACGGTCACCATGAACCGGTTCCGGGGGATTCCCTTGGCCATGGTCGTGCTTGGGCTGGTGGCAGTGTTTATCTACGTTCTTACCCGGCACACTCCTTTCGGCCGCTACCTGTACGCCATTGGCGGCAACGAGGAGGCGGCTGTCCTCTCGGGCGTCTCGGTGCTCAAGGTGACCACCTGTGCCTTCCTGGTGCAAGGCGTGATTGTGGCCCTGGCGGGGTTCATGCAGACGGCCTACGCGGGGGCTTCCACGACTACTGTCGGCGAGGGGATGGAACTGGATGCCATTGCCGCCTGCGTGATCGGCGGCACCAGCCTGACCGGGGGGCGGGGCAACGTGCTCGGCGTGCTGGCGGGGTCGCTGATCATGGTCAGTCTGCTGAATGGCATGGTGCTGATGACCTTGCCCCAGCAGGACCGTTTTGTCGCCCGTGGCGTGGTGCTGGTTCTTGCTGTCTGGATGGACCTGTACCTCAGTCGCCGCAAGTAGCCTGGGAGAACTCCGATGGATTGCGTGTCACGACGAGACTTCCTGCGGGCGTCGAGTGTCTCTCTCGCGGCGCTATCGCTGTCTGCCGTTGCCGCGCCCAGGAAGCGCCCGAACTTCATCGTCCTGATGGCGGACGATCTGGGAGCGCAGGAACTGGGATGCTACGGGAACAAGACGCACCAGACCCCCAATCTGGACCGCATGGCGGCCGGGGGACTGAAGTTCGAGACCTTCTACGCCTGCCCGATTTGCCACCCGTCGCGGTTCCAGATCATGACCGGTCAATACGGCCACCACAACGGGGTCTACAACTTCGGTAGTCGCCGGGGTGGCCCGACCAACGGTGACAACATTGCCGAAACTCGGACCTTCGGGCACATCCTGCGCGAGGCGGGCTACGCCACGGCCTTGGCGGGCAAGTGGCAGCTCTCCGGGCGGTTGCCGGACCTGATCCACGAGGCGGGGTTCGACGAATACTGCATGTGGGCTTACCAGAACAACCTGCCGACCGGGGTGAAGCACACCGGTGGCTGGGAGGGCAAGCCCGGCAGCAAGACCAGTCGCTACTGGTACCCGAGCACGATGAGGAATGGGAAGTACCGCCCCCCCAAGCCGGACGACTATGGGCCGGATGTCTTCGCGGACTTCGCCATCGACTTCATGACGCGTCACAAGGACGACCCGTTCTTCGTCTACTTCCCCATGGCCCTCACCCACAGCCCTTACTACACCACGCCAGACAACACCAAGAGCCCGGCCGATCGCTTCAAGAATCTCCGGGAGAATTGGCGGGCGAATGTGGAGTATGCCGACAAGATCGTTGGGCGGCTGCTGAGCGCGCTGGAACGGCTCGGACTCAGCGAG
>JABGQJ010000497.1 GCA_018648945.1 Victivallales bacterium | reverse complement strand
GTCTACGTTCTCTCTTCGGCTAGGACCCGAAGACCCTCCAGCCGATTCGGTTTCCGCCTAGTGCGGCACTTGCTGCCTGATCCGCGAAGCGGGAACCTTGCGACGCGAGTTCTGTCCATCCTCTGGTCCGGCTAGGAGCCCGTTGGGGGTGCATCTGTCGGCCAGCAGGGGAGCAGCAATTCCTCGTCGCACATTACCTATTGAGTGTACCACCGAACGCCGGGAAGTACAAGATATCTGCCGTGCACAATCGTGCGGATGTGCAGGGATCCTCTCCACTCCCCGGCGTCCAGGTCCAGGCTAGAGCGTTTGCAGGAAGCGGACGGCGCGGGTGATGTCTCCGACTGGATCCTCGCCCACTTCGCGCTCGATGGCGAAGTAGCCGTCGAAGCCCTGTTCCTGGAGCAGGCGCACGTATTCGGGCCAATCGACCCAGCCTTCGCCGAGGGGCACTTCGCGGCGGCCTGTGTCGGGGAAGACTTTGGCGTCCTTGGCGTGGGTGTGGACGGTGTAAGGGCCGAGGATGGTCGCGCCCTGTACCGGCTTGTACTCGGCGAACGCCTTCTCGCGGTCGTATTCCTCGCCAGCCAGCTGCATGTAGCGGGCGGGCCAGAGGATCAGGTTGGCGGGGTCGTAGTTGACGCGCAGGGCCTTGCTGCCCACGTCAAGGATCATGTCGCGCAGCGTCTCCGGCGGCTCGGGTCCCGTCTCGATGGCCAGGGATGCCCCGACTTCCTCGCCGCGCTCGCAGATCCTGCCGAACGCGTCGACGAAGCGCTGCCATTTGGGGTCGCTGCGCAGGTGCGGCATGATGCCGCAGTGCCCCTGCCAGATGCCGCATTCCAGGTCGGCGGCCAGTTCAAGGAGTCGCTTGCCGTGCTCGATGTGCCCGTCCAGGCCCTCGGGCTCGCCGAGATCCACCTGCCCGCCCCAGGCGCTGATCGCGGAAATCTCCAGCCCGAGGGAGCGGACGTGGGCGACGAGCTTCTTGCGCCCGGCCGCGTCCAGATCCTCAGGGCGGAAGCCTTTGGCCCCGGCACTGATGTGCAGACCGGTCGCGCCCATGCGGGCGGTGGCTTCCATGCCTTCGTAGGCATCCATCTTCAGATTGTGGACCATCACTGCGATCTTGACTGCCATGGGGAGTACCTCTTTGCTGGTGTGCTGGTTCAACTCTCGGGGAATGTAGGGGGGAAGTGGGTGCCGTCAATCGGCGCCGGTCGGTTCCGCGCGCGGCAGCGCCAGATGGAGAAGGATGGCGAGCCCGCCGCCGAGGGAGGTGGCGGACTTGCACAGGGGCTGCAGCCACTCGGGCGCGTGCTGGAGAAGCTCCGGCACGCTCTGGATGCCGACCCCGAAGACGCAGGCGAACCCGACGATGGCGAGACTGCGGTTGCCTCCCCCATCGCGCATGGCGATGCGCATGCCGACGCCGAGGAGGATCGCCATAGCGACGACCATGCCGCCGCCTACCGCCGGGGCCGGCATGGCGGCGACCAAGGCCCCGAGTTTCGGGATGAACCCCAGCATGAGGAGAACGCCTCCCGCCACCAGGCCAGCGGCCCGGGCGGTCACGCCAGTGAGTTGCACGATCGCCAGATTGCCGCTGTAGGAGGTGTTTGGGGTGGTGCCGAAGACGCTGGCCAAGGCGCTGCCCACGGCGTCGGCCAGCAGCCCGCCTCGGATGCGGGATGTCTTGGCCTTCTCCAGGCGACCTTCGGTGATCTCCGCGATCGTGTTCATGTCCCCGAAGGTCTCGATGCTGGTCATGAAGTAGGCCAGGGCGAAGGGCAGGATGTGGCCTGCGTCGAAGGCCAGGCCGCCGGCCAGAGGTCGGGGGAAGCCGATCCAGGCGGCGTCCCGGACGGGACCCCAGTTCACCAGGCCCAGGCAGGCGCCAAGGCCGTAGCCCGCACCCAATCCGAGGAGGATCGAGGAGATGCGCAGCCAGGCTAGGTGCGAGAACGCCGCCGTCAAGGTGACGAGCACGGTCACGGTGCCGACCAACAGGTATACGGCCGAGCCGAATTCCGGATTCCCTCTGCCGCCGCCGAACTGCTGCACGCTGATCGGCACCACCCCGAGCGCGATGAGCAGAATGATGGAGCCGACCACGGGGGGCGGCGAGATCCGACGGAGAAACGGCACCATCTGGCTGGCGATCAGTTCGATGGGGCAGAGCGCCAGGCCCATGCCAAAGATCAGGGCTGGCCCACCCGCCCTGCCTGCGGCCGCCGCGGGCACGATGAACAGGGCGCTTGAGCCCATGACGCAGAGGTATCCCGAGCCGACCGGCCCCAGGCGCCCAGCCTGCAGCAACGTGGTCAGTCCCGAAACCCAGACCGCAGCGGTGGTGAGCGCAATGGTGGAGGTCGCGTCGAACCCCGCGATGCGGGCGACCAGGATGGGGACCATGACCACGCCGGCAAACATGGCCAGCGCGTGCTGCACCCCGGCCAGGGCCACAGCGGCCCGCCCGGAGGGGACGGAATGAGGTGAGTTGGGCATGGCGGGCAGGGCGTTTCTCTTGCAAACTGGTGTAGATTTGCCTAATGTGCGGAGCAGTCGTCTCATTTCAAGGGGGACCACGGGGTCCTTCCTACTTCCGGAGCCTTGCGAGTGACTGAGAATACATACTGTCTTTTGGATGCCGGCGACGGCCGCAAGCTGGAACGGTTTGGCCCGGTGGTCCTGGACCGCCCTTGCGCGCAAGCGGTGTGGCGCCCCAGTCTGGGCCCGAGCGCGTGGGGGGAAGCCCACGCGCGGTTTGGGCGCGAGCAGGGCAATCGCTGGGAGGTCCGACAACCCTTGCCGGAGTCCTGGCAGGCCACGGTGGATGGGCTTGTTTTCCGTCTGGAGGCCACGGACTTTGGCCATGTGGGGGTCTTCCCCGAGCATCTGCGGTCTTGGCGCTGGCTGCGGGAGTTCCTCGGCGACGACCGCCAACGGAACCGCGAAGTCTCCGTGCTGAACCTCTTCGCCTACTCGGGCGGCGCCACCCTGGCGGCGGCTCGCCTGGGCTGCCGCGTCTGTCATCTGGATGCCTCGCGGAAGATGGTCGCGTGGGCACGGGAGAACGCCGCGCTGAACAACCTGACGGAGGCCCCCGTCCGCTGGATTGTGGATGATGTGCAGAAGTTCCTCGCTCGCGAGGAGCGCCGGGGCAACACCTACGACGGCATCATCCTTGACCCCCCCAGTTTCGGTCGCGGTACGCGCCAGGAACTGTTCAAGATCAGCGACGACCTGCTGCAGATTCTGGCCCAATGCCGCGCCGTGCTCTCCACGCCCGCCCGGTTTGTTTTCCTTTCCTGCCATACGCCCGGCTACACGCCGTTGGTGCTCAATCATCTCTTGTCCCAGAGCCTGGCTGGGCTTGGTGGCGAGGTGGTCGCGGGCGAGATGGTCCTTGGCGAGGGCCAGGACGTGCTGCCCGTGCCTTCGGGTACCTACGCGGTTTGGAGTGGCTCCTGATGATGGCTGATTCCGAGATTCTGCTGGTGGACAACCATCTGCTGGCCGTGAACAAGCCCGCCGGCTTGGTGACCCAACCGTCCGGGGCGCACGCCGATAGTCTGGAGTCCCGGGCCAAGGCCTGGATCAAGCAGGAGTTCGCGAAGGCGGGCAAGGTTTTCCTGGAGGCGGTGCACCGGATCGACCGGCCGGTGAGCGGCGTGGTGCTCTTCGCCCGCACCAGCAAGGCGTTGTCACGGCTGAATGCCTCGCAACGGGCCAGGGATTGCAGCAAGACGTATCTCGCAGTTGTGACCGGGCAGCCCCCCAACCGCGAGGCTCGGTTGGAGGACACCCTTGTCCACGACTCGCATCAGGCGCGGGTGGTGGCCACCGATCATCCCCGAGGCAAACATGCGGTCCTGGAATACCGGATGCTCGGTGTCAATGACGGGCGCAGCCTGTTGCAGATCCGCCTGCTGACCGGACGATACCACCAGATTCGCGTGCAGTTGGCCCACGTAGGCTTGCCCGTCGTTGGCGATCTGCCCTATGGCTCGCGGGAGCGACTGCCGGACGGCGCGATCGCTCTGCACGGCTGGGAGTTGACGATTCCCCATCCGGTGGGGGATCGGGCCAGCTGCCGCATCGTCGCGCCGGTTCCCGGCACGCCGCTTTGGCAACCGTTCTCTGCGGCCTTCCCGAGTTGACGGGATGGAAGCCGCAGTAACATACCCATGCGCTCGGTCGTGTATTTAGGAGACTCAGATGGCTCAGATGAACATACTCATGTTTCACGCGGAGAGTTGGGATGGGCGCATGCTCGGCTGCCAGGGAATCCACCCCGCACTGGCCGAGGCGACGCCGAACATCGACCGGCTGGCCGCCAACGGCACGCTGTTCGAGAACGCCTACTGCACCAACCCGATCTGCTGCCCCTCCCGCGCCAACATGCTTTCCGGGACCTACACGCACAGATGCGAGAGCTGGAACAACTTCAAGGGGTTGGAGAGGGGGATGTGGACGTACCATCAGGCCGTGGCCGCCACCCATGACACGCTGCTGCTGGGCAAGCACATGGATCACCTCACCGGCACCCATTCGGTCATGAACCGCATTGCCGATTTCCTGGAGCCCCTGAACACGGTTCCCCGTCCGGTGATGAACGCCGATTCCGCGCAGGAATACTCGGTCTCTCCCGGAACGGACCGACGGTGCCACACGCGCGATTGGCAGAGCGCCGACCGGGCGATTGAGTTCATCAAGTCCCGTGGCGACAGCGAGAAACCGTTCTTCATCTGCCTGAACCCCGGTCTGGTGCATGCCGCATTCCGCACGAACGAGTATTGGCTGAACAAGATCCCCGCCGATCTCGTGGACGTGCCGCCGATTGACGAGACCGCCCATCCAGCCAACGTCTACCAGCAGAAGGCGAAGGGGTGGCGTCAGGGCTTCGGGGACGAGACGGTCAAGACGATTCGCCGCATCTACTTTGCCATGTGCGCCGAGGCAGATGCCATTGTCGGCGAGCTGATGGCGGCGTTGGCGGAAGCGGGAATGGCGGACAACACCATGGTCATCTTTTCCAGCGATCATGGGGAGTTGGCCCTTGAGCACCAGCAGTACTACAAGATGAGCCACTTCGAGGGCTCGGCGCGGGTGCCGCTGATTTTCAGCGGGCCGGGGGTCAGACAGGGACAGCGCATCGCGACGCCGATCTCGCTGATCGACATGGCCCCGACCATCTGCGAGCTTGCGGGGCTGGACAAACGGGCCTGCTTCGACGGCGAATCGCTCCTGCCTCTGGCGAGGGGCGAGACCAGCGAGAGCCGGGGCTGGGCGTTGGCGACGTACTGTGGCGTCACCTCGAACACCATGTCCTGGATGATCCGCCGTGGCGACTACAAGCTGATGGTCCACGAGGGCTATCCATCGCGGCTGTTCAACCTGCACGCCGATCCGGAGGAACTGGATGACCTCATCGACCAGGAGCCGGCCGAGGCGGCGGAGTTGTTGGGGATCATCGATGGCCTGGTCGACCGGCAGGAGACGCTGAAGGTCTGGGAGGACTACCGGCGTCACAACTTCGCGCAGTTCCAGCGTCAGGCCAAACGCGGCCTGTACGAGGACAACTCCTACAGCTTGGCCGGCAATCCGTCTTCGGACTACGACAAGCTCATGGACAATGCCTTCACTGGCTGGGATGAGGAAGATGAAGCCCGCGTTGCCGCCTGGCTGAATCAGCGGTGAGAACCCCGACACGAGAAGGGAGAGCAGGATGGGAGTGCGTGTTGGTTCCGGGCACGCCGCCTGGGCAACCGTCTTCTGCGCTTCCGTCGAGCTGATCTGTCGCCTACTGGCGGGCAAGGAGACCGGTGACGTGCTGGCGGAGACCCTCGGCCATGGGAGTTGAGGGTACACTGAGGCCACAGGCGCGCAGCGGTGCGAGATCGTAGATGCGGTGGCACATAAAGGGCGTCTTCTCGGGGTGCTC
>JABGQJ010000496.1 GCA_018648945.1 Victivallales bacterium | reverse complement strand
CTGGCGCTCCAGATGCCGACGGTTCACATATAGCCAGACGCCGATTCCCTTGCTCTTGGCATACGCCACCACCTGGGGCAGATCCAGGCCGCCGTGATCGGGATTGCCGCCAACCCGGAGGGGATCCAGGCTCACCTCGCGGGCGTCCGGGCGGTCCATGTACTCGTGTCCATACCAACCGGCATCGTAGTGGATGTAGTCCAGTCCCCGGTCCGCCGCGAAATCCACACAGGCAATCCCCCCGGCGGTGGACAATGTCACCTCCCGAATGGTCTTGCCGGGCTTGATCCAGCTGGTGTCCTCAATGGCGCAGGGCTCGTTCAGATTCCGCACCAGATCATTGCGTTCCAGCAGATCACCGGGCGTATCGCCCACAATGAGGACGCGCCAGGGAGTCGCGCAGGGCGTGGTGCCACGCACCGTGCCACTGAGCACGCTGGTCACGCCACACCGACCCCGCAACGGGCCGAGCAGCATGCGCGAGTAGTCGATGCAGGCCGCTTCGTGCAGACAGGCGTAACCGCCTCCCGCGTAGGCCAAGGTCAGGGGGCGCTCGCAGACCTGGCCCAGTTCGGCCAGGTCCAAGCGCTGGTACTCGCCCTCCACATGGTACTCGACATAGCCCTCGGTCCGTTCGGGGAAGACGAATTGGGTCTTCTCCCGCGTGATCGCCACCTCGTCCACGCCCTCCTGCTCGGGAATGACATAGCGGAAGGCCGCGCCCTCCGGGTAGCAGCGGAACTCCAGCCACAGGCTCCGGTAGGGGGGAATCGTCTCGCGCAGGACCACCCGCAACCCATGGTAGCGGTCCTGGATCTCCGCGCGCTCGCCATAGACCGGTTGCCAGGTCGCGGCATGGGTCTCGCGCTCCACCCCGGCGACCGCGAAGCCACTGTTGAACTCGGCTGTCCCGCCCAGCTCCAGCCCAAGACGCGACCAAGCCGCGATCATGCGGCCATGGTAGGTCACTTGATAGAAGGGGCAGCCCCGGTCGTCTTCCCACTTGGGACCGGCCGGAGCCAAACGGAAGCGCAGCTCGACCGCACCGTCCGGCGAGACCAGGCTGAGAGGAGTCATGGAATCACTCATGCGACGTTCTCCAAAACGTGAGACAGCGTGGATGCTCCCCAACCTACGCGCACAGAGCCGCGGGTGCAACGGGATGGGAGGGGGAGGGGGGAATGGAATGATGGAATGATGGAATGATGGAACGATGGGGGGCACAACTGTCCGATCCGACCCATTCGACCGATTCGTCCGACTCCCCCTCCCCTACAACCACACGGCCACGCCCTCCCCTCTCTTTGCACTTGACGAGAGCCAGCAACAAGGCAATAGTTGCAGCGGAAGATCCCCCACTGCCTCCCCAGGAACGGTGTGCAACGGAGAGCGGCGATGCGGTTGCCTTGGGCACCGACAAGCAAGTGCAGCGACCGTGTCACCCATTGGTGCCAGCGGCGGGTTCTCCTTTGCTCCCTGGCCCTGTTCATCGTCGCTCAGTGTCCCTACGCTCAACCAGCGGCGGCCAAGCCCGGCGAGGAGGCACCAGTTTCCAGATGGGTCGAGTTGTTCGAGGGGTTCTTTGCCCGCTTGGCCGAACTGGACCCGACAGGGCAAGAGGCGGCCCAGGAGCTGATCGACGCGGCAGCCGCAGGGGAAGGGATCCTGGTGAACGAGCTGCTGGCAGACGGAATCCCCGCCTGGGTCCGAGTCCCCAGCGGCGAAACCGCGCTCGTGAACGCCGCCGCTGGGGGGCACGCGGAGGTCGTGCTTCTGCTCCTTGAGGCAGAGGCAGAGGTAAACCAGCGGAACGCCTACGGGAAGTCTGCCCTTCTTCTCGCAGCATACAACGGGCACGCCGAAGTGGTGCTCGATCTCCTCCATGCGGGCGCGGATATCAACGAGATCGACTGTATAGGCTGGGCCCCGCTGATGGCCGCCGCCCAGAGTGGCCACAGCGGCATTGTGTCGCTGTTTCTGGCCCGCGGGGCACGGGTCGAAGCCACGATGCGCGGCGAACAGACAGCGCTCACAATCGCCTCGTACCATGGCAGAGATGAGGTGATCGAACTCCTCATCGCCGCTGGTGCAGACCCGGACTCGGCAACCGAGACAGGCGCATCTGCGCTACGGCTTGCTGCCGGGCAAGGCCACTTGGAAACAGTCGCCCTACTGCTTGACCACGGGAGTAACGTCGAGATAGCCGACAAGGCAGGCCGGAGGCCGCTGCATTCGGCGGCGAATGCTGGGCATCACGAAATCGTCGCCTTCCTGCTGGACCAGGGGGCCGCCGCCAACGCCATCGCTAAGTCCGGCAATACAGCTCTAGTCGTGGCTGCCTTCAGAGGCCATACGGAGACGGTTCGCACCTTGCTGGCAAGGGGCACCGACCCCACCATCCTGAGGCCCGAAGGCAAGTCGCCCCTGTATTACGCAGCCACGGGGGGGCACGTGGAGACACTCCGCCTGCTGACACAGGCGGACGGGAACATAGACAGAATGGCGGATGATGGACGGACGGCTCTGAAAGGCGCGACATTGGGTGGGCATGCCGAGGTGGTGAGTTTCCTGCTGGATAGCGGGGCAGACCCCAACCAAGCATCTGGAGATGGGGTAACCCCGCTGATGTACGCAGCGGCGCGTGGGCACGCCGAGGTCGCGGCGCTACTGATTGAGAGAGGGGCGACGATTGGGATGGGCGCGAATGGCAGAGCCCCCCTCTGGTTCGCCGCCGCGAACGGACGGAACGAGATGGTCCGGTTCCTCCTCGAACATGGCGCGCCCGTTGACGGCGTGGGCACGGTCTGGGGGACTGCATTGACCCACGCAGCGCAAGCGGGCAAGGTGGAGACCGCAGGAGTTCTGCTGAACCATGGGGCGAGCGTGGACCTTGCCGACGAGACGGGCACCACCCCACTCATGTTCGCCGCCGCCTATGGGAAAGTAGACGCTATGCGCCTACTGCTTGCCCGTGGTGCCAAGACCGAAGGGGAGGACTACTTCGGGCGTGGATTGCTGCATTGGGCCGCAAATGGGGGGGAAGTGGAGGTGGCGAAGCTCGCGCTCGAGCTGGGGCCAGACATGATGGCGCGCTCCAACTACGGCGAGACCCCTCTCATGTATGCGGCCTGGAAGGGACACGCGGAGATGGTGCGGTTCCTACTCTCGCGGGGAGCCAAGGCGGACGCCACCGACGCGTTCGGGCGCACGGCGCTCTTTCGCGCCGCTGACGCGGGACATGCCGAGGCTGTCAAGGCGCTTCTGGAGGCGGGCGCCGACCCAAACCACTACAGTGAGGCGCACTTCTCAGGCATCGGCGCAGCGGCGGAAGATGGACACGAGGACGTGGTGCGGACGCTACTCGATCATGGTGTTCCTGCCAACGGGGTCCGCGGGGACGTGCCTCTGGTGCGGGCAGCCGGCGAGGGACATGAGGGCGTGGTGCGATTGCTTCTCGGACGAGGGGCTGACGTGGAGAAGCGCAAAGCCAACAGGTTCTCGGCTCTCGGAGCGGCAGCGATCGATGGCCATCTGGGCACGGTCCGACTCCTCCTGAGCGCTGGTGCAGAGATCGAGGGCCCCGCAGGGGTATGGTGCCGGGCGCCTCTGATGCTGGCGGCTGGCAAGGGACATGTCGATACAGTCAGGCTGCTACTGGATAGCGGTGCCGACCCAGACGCCGTCGGCAAATACGGAAAGACCGCATATTGCCGGGCCGTTGAGCAAGATCGCGACGAGGTCACGCGGATGATCGGCGAGTTCCGCGCTGCCAACCAAGAGCGGGCGCCAAGTCTGGGCACGAGATTGGTCGAGGCGGCGTACTCTGGGGAAACCGCGGAACTGAAGCGGGCATTGGCGGAGGATGCCGACGGCAAGGTGCGTGCGAAGGTAGGCGGCAGGGCACTCATGGGGGCCTCTCAATGGGGGAACCTGGAGATCGTCAACGCTCTCCTGGCAGCTGGCATCGGTGTGGATTTTGCGGACAGCGACGCGGATACCGCCCTCATGTCTGCTGCCGGCGGGGAACGGACCGAGGTCGTTCGCGTCCTGCTCGCCGCAGGCGCTGCAGAGGACCACCTCAACTACCGGGGGCGAACCGCTCGCATGGTGGCGGAATCCATGGGGCACATGGAGACTGTGGCCCTGCTCAGACAGGCGCGGAAAGCGGAGGCCCCAGCGGAGGTCCGCTACCTGGAGGCGGCCTGGGATGGCGATCTCGCCGCCCTGCGCCTGATCCAGGAAGGGGATGGTGGCAGGAAGCTGCTGGAGAGCCATGGTCCTCTGGCCCTCTGCCATGCCGCCTATCGGGGGCACCCGACCGTGGCTACCTACCTGCTCGACGCCGGCGTGCCCGTGGATGCGACCATCTGGGAAGGCAAGACAGCACTCGGGCTCTCGGTCACAGCCAACCATCCGCCCATGGCCCGCCTGCTACTGGAGCGCGGCGCCGACCCCTTGAAGAGGGATGACTCCCACGGCTGCGCCTACTCCCGTGCCAGAGGACACGCGCGCCGGGAGATCGACGATCTGATAGACGAGCACATGTGCCGGAAGCACCGGGACGAGCTCGGACGCAAATGACACTCAGCTCTGGTGAGTGATCGAAACCGAACTTCGAACATCGCTGTGACGGGGCGAGCATCGAGTTCACCCCGCAAGGCGGGGGCCCCAACTTCGAACAGCCAGTGGAGGATGGCGGGTCCAGATCTCTGTCGCCGCCTCTGGAGCTTCCTGCGCACCGGGGCCCGGCGCGCCTACCTGGTTCACGCGTATTCCAGACGGGTAGGTCCGCCGGGCCCCGGTGGACGTCTTGGGCGATGTTGCGCGGCCGGGGATCGGGAACCGGTTGCGGCGAGGGCGTTCATCGCCTACGGTGGGAGGGATTCACATTAGGCGTTCAATGCCGCTGGAGGGCGTTGCCATGGCTCAACCGATTCGTTTCCACGATCTCTTCTCTGCGAAGTTGTCGCAGGCCCAACTCGCCAACATCCCACCGGTGCCAAGCACAGCAAACGTCTTGGCATGGCAACGGCGGTACCGCATTCTCACCACAGGGATTCGCTCGATGGGGATCGGCGGCCATCTGGTGCTGACGCGGCGGCCGACAGCCGGTGGTCGTTTCGAGCTGACCCTCGACTACCGGAAACGGGCGGTCCCCGGCTTCGAGAATGTCTTGGCGGCCACGATTTCCTGCGCCGCTGACCAGCTCGGCACCCCGCAATCCTGGCGTTTCGAAGCCACGACCCGCAATGTCAACGATGGTACGGTCGCCAGCAGCACGCGCTGGGCGCAGGAGGGGGTCCGTAGCCCCACCGGCTACACTCTCAAGGAAGGTAAGGACGAGCGGCCTTTGCCCGTGTCTGGTCCAGTGACGGTAAACTGGACGCTGCTTGCCATTCTCGGGGCTCTCCCGAAGGAAGCAGGGCCGCCGATTCCACTCACCTTGCTCGATGATTTCGATCACGTGAAGCCAGGTATGGAGTTGCGTGGGCGCGGGACCCGCGAGGTCCTGATTGGCGGCAAGAACGTGGTGCACGAACGGGAGATCAAGCTGGAGCGAGGGCGCGTATTCCGGCCCGAACGGACTTGGCAGGGAGGACAGCCCATGCAGATCACCCGCCACGATCTGACCGGTCCCGGCCTCGTTCCCCGCGCCCACTACACCGACCAGGCGGGCCGCATGCTGTTCATGACCGCTGGCACCGAGGGCCTTGTCCTCGAAGCCGATGGTCCCATCCCCGCGCCGGAGGAGAAGTGATATGACCCAGACACCCTCCAACACCGGTCTGAATCGGCGGCAGTTCCTGAAGAGTAGCGGCGCGGTGGCGGCGGCGACTGGTCTCGCGGCCCCCACCATCGCTGCTGGGAAAGGCAGCAAGCCCAACTTCATCTTCATCGTCTGCGACCAGTTGGGCTTCGACGCCCTCTCCGCCCAGGGCTGTCCCGACGTG
>JABGQJ010000495.1 GCA_018648945.1 Victivallales bacterium | reverse complement strand
GATCGACACTGATTTCGGGGCGGCCGCCGCGCCGGCCATGGACGCGGTGTCGCGGCAACCAAGCAAGGTCCTCGATGGGGTGATGGCCGACGGCTGGCCGGAGAACAGCTCGAACTGGGCCAAGGTGCGCGGCACCAGTACCGTGATCGAGGAGGAAGGGGAGCGGTTCCTGCGCGTGACCGTGACGGAACGGGAGAAGGGTTGGATGCAATTCCGTCATGATCTGGCGGGGGTGAAAGGGATGGCCCGCTATGTCCTGACAGTCAGGCTGCGGAACCTCTCTGCCGATTCGGTCCAACTCGGCCTGCGCCTGCGCGGGCTGCCCTACACCTTCCACTGGCAGGTCAAGGAGAAGTTCTCCCCGGAATGGCGGACCCGCCGGTTCGAGTTCTCCCTTCCCAAGCTCAAGCGGGAGGTCGGGTTCTGGGTCATGATCCACGGTACCGGAACGGTGGATCTGGGACATCTGAAGCTTGAGCGCATCGAGGGCAAGAAGGATGTGGTCGCCCGGCTCAAACAGGAGTACCCAGACGGTGGGCCAGGCAACATTGTGCGCAACTCACGCTTCCCGCTTGGCCTCCCGACTGGCTGGCGACTGGGGCGCGATTTCAGTCCCAATGAGAAGGACGACGTGATGACGGTCACGGATCCGGACGTGATTGGCCCGAGTGGGGCCCCGGCGTTGCGGATCGAGGGCACGGTTCTGTCTCTCTTGTGCGAGCCCTTTGTTCCCGTGTACCCGGTCGTCAAGCACCAGGCGAGCGTGGCCGTCCGGGGTTCGGGGACTTGGTGGTTCGTGTTGCGCAACGGTGGCGAGGACATCGACCGCGAGAGGGTGCGCTTGAAAGGGAAGGCTGGCTGGCAACGAGTCAGGCTTACGTTCAAGCCAGAACCGGCAGGGGGGCTCTACACCCTTCGCATCGAGGGGGGCGGGATACTGTGGCTCGATGCCATGCAAGTTGGGCCCACGAGCAAAGCCAAGGAGTACCAGTCGCCCGGCGAATGCGAGGTAGCCTTGGGACTGCCCGAATCCGACGCGTCGATTGCTGGCGTGCAGTTCGGTGACGAGTCCGCCGTAGCGCGGTACTGCGTGAGCGGCGACGGCCAGGGCGCAGTGCTGAAGAGTAAAGCAGTGAACGCCTATGGCGACGAACAGGAACTGCCGGACGTTCCGCTGACCGGGGGAAGCTTCCTGACGCAAGGGGATCTGCCCTATGACGTTTTCCCGACGCGTCCCTATGGGGGCTGCCGGGTCGAGGCGTGGGTCGAGCGTGACGGGAAGCGGATCTCGCCGATCAACGAGATCGTCGTCCACCGTCTGCGACGCCCGCGCTATTGGGGCAAGGATGCCCCCGATTCCCCCTTTGGCGCTCACTTCAACTCCAGGCATGAGCGCAACCTGACCATGAAGGCGATCGGGGTCAACTGGGTGCGCTTGCACGATGCGGGCATTTCGTATACCGGTTGGCACTACTTGGAGCCGAAGAAGGGGACCTGGGAGTTCCGGGACGACGAGATTCGGCGCTATCGCCAGGACAAGATCAAGATCTTCGCGCAGTTGGGTACGGCACCCCCGTGGGCCCGCAAGCAGAAGGGCAAGGTCTCTGCCTACCACGATATGTACAGTCAGCCGCAGAGCCTGGCGGATTGGCAGACCTACGTCCGCACGGTGACGGCGCGCTACAAGGGCGAGATCGACACCTACTTTGTGTGGAACGAGCCCTGGATGTACTCGCGCTGGAACGTCGGGCATAGCGGCAAGGAGGGCCCGCAGGGATACACCACCAGCGCGGACCCACAGAGGGATTTCGCTGCCCTGATGCGTGCCGCCCACAGCGCCGCCAGGCAGGTGGACGCCTCGATCCGGGTCTGTGGTTTCAGCACCGCCGACTGGAAGGGCGGCGATGGTCACACCGTTTCCGGCCCGGACTGGACGGCAGGCGTGCTGGAGAACGGGGGGCTTGATGTCTGCGACCTAATCGACTATCACCACTACAGTGACACGCTCAATGGCTTTGCGGGCGACAACGCCGAACAGGCATGGAACGCCGCCATGGGGCCGATTCTGCGCGATCGTGGCAGCGTCCCGAAGCCGGTCTGGATGAGCGAGGGGCAGGGCTCCATGGACACCCACCGCCTGGGGCTCTACAAGCACACGGCACCGGGCATCGATCAGGAGGATCTGGTGGCTGCATCCGATCGGCTGGTCCGCTACGAGCTCGCCGTGTTGGCCGCTGGCGCGCAGAAGCTCTTCCTCTATTCGCCATTTTCCGACGGCTTCGACGGCTCCAACCGCTACACCGTGCTGGTGGCGGGCGACAAGTCTCTGCACCCCTCGGCTGCCGCCCACTCCACACTGGCGTGGCACCTGGAGGATACCGTCTTCACGCGCCGTACTGAAGTCGCGAGGGGTGTCTTTGCCTATCTCTTCAATGGGGCTGGTCGGTCCGTCGCCGTGCTCAGTAGCGCGCCGCAGCACGATCCCTACGCTATTCCCAGTCACCCCGATGTCCTGGCGCTGGACCTGTTCGGCAACCCGCTCGCCGCAGGTAGCCAGTTCTTCGGCACTCTCGTCTATCTGTCCACCGAGAACCGTCCCGATCTCCTCCAGAAGCTCCTCGTCAAGAGTGCCCCCTGAGGCCGCCGATCTCTCAGTCGGTGTCCTGTCTCCGAGAGTCTTGGGGCCGCCGCCGGCCTTCCGCCCGCGAATCGGGGACGGGGATGTTCCTAAGATTTGCCGCGCTGGCCATGGACGCGGTGTCTTGGGAGCCGGTTGCCTTGATCTGGTGGTGCCAGGGGCTACCGTGAAGCGAGTGGACTGGCGCTGGCCTGGGAGGGGACATTCGCGTTGGGAAGCTCGGGCTCCCCTTGGAGAAGTGTCTGACCATCGAGGGGGAGCGTCCCGGAAACGATGGCGGAGACGGTACTGGATGATGGGATCTGTAAATGCTTCTCGGAACGTGATGGGTGTGCTCTGGGTTCTCGCGCTGGTTGGGGCCCATCGTTTGGCGGGGGCACCGACCGCGCAGTGGCCGTTTGACCAACCCGGTATCGCCCAGTTGCGGGCGTCTCCCCGGAAGGTCTTCGCCCACTACTTCTCGCCCTTCCCGGTCTCCATTGACAACCGCCCCGTCGGGGAGGACTACTACACGCGCGGGTACCTTTCCGTGGACGGCGAGAAAGGGAAACACCGGGCCTATGGCGGCTACTTGCGCCAGCGTCCCCTGCCGCGCCCTCCGCGCCCGGAGAAGAACTGGGCGGAGCTCGATATGATGGAGGAGGTCCGACTGGCCGCTGCGCTGGGCCTGGATGGATTCTGCTACGACATACTCTCGACCGAGGGGGTTCACTGGACCCGTCTCCAGCGGCTTCTCGCGGCCGCGCAGGCGGTCGATCCGGGGTTCCGGATCATGCTGATGCCGGACATGATGGCGGAGTTCCGGGGTCACCCCGACCGGCTGGTGCCCGCGATCCTGAAGGTGGCAGGTCACCCGGCCGTTCTGCGCGACGAGCGCAAGCGTTTGGTCCTGGCACCCTACAATGCCCATATGCAGAGCGCCGAGTGGTGGACGGCGCAGATTGCGGAGCTCCGCCGGAATGGGGCCGAGATCATGTTCGTTCCCCTCTTCCAGGGATGGTGGAAGCAGGCCGAGGCCTTCGCCCCGATCAGCGATGGCTTTTCCGACTGGGGCGTTGCCACGGCGTCGGCCGTCATGGCCGGCCGACGTCTGTCGCCGCAGAAGTGCCATGACTACGGCACGCTCTGGATGGCACCGATTCGTCCGCAGGACTATCGCCCCAAGGCCGGCGTGGCTTGGGAGGCAGCCAACAGTGCGCTGTTTCGCAGCATGTGGCAGGTTGCCATCGAAGGCAAGGCGGAATGGGCCCATATCATCACCTGGAACGACTACTCCGAGGCCACGGAGATCGCGCCCTCGACGGAGACCGGGCGGGTGTTCTACGATCTGACGGCCTACTACGTGGCCTGGTTCAAGGCCGGTCGCGCTCCCGATCTCGTCCGCGATGCCCTCTATGGCATCTACCGGGTCCAGTCGACCGAGGTCGCGCTTGCTGGGCAAGCCAAACGGGTGAAGGTGGTGGGCGAAGCGTCCAACCAGATCGAGCTGCTCGCGTTCCTCACTGCCCCCGGCGAGCTGATCATCGAGGTTGGCAAGAGCACGTTCCGCAGGTCGGCTCCGGCAGGCGTCAGCTCGTTCTGCGTGCCCCTGGTTCCGGGAACGCCGACGTTCCAGCTGGTCCGCAAGGGCACGAGCGTGTTGCGCCTTACCGGCAAGCGGGCCATCGTCTCCGGCGAGGTGGAGTTTCAGAACCTGCTCTACCACGGCGTGGGCAGTGTCGCCTCTCCCTGACGCTGCCGTCCTTGCCGACGGGGAACGGCGGATCAGCGGAGTGGTCGCCCCCGATTGGCTTTCTTCATGATGTGGACGCCGAGGAGCCCGATAGCGAGGAAGCCGAGGGCGCAGAGGGCGTGGACGAGGGGGAGGAGAATGCTCAAGAGGTCCAGGTTGCTGAAGCCTTGGGAGCCCCATTGCCAGACGGCCCAGCCTACCCCGATGCCACCTAGCGCCCCCAGGCCGAGGAGCATGAAGAAGACGAGTCCCTCGTCCAGTTCCAGCACGCGGCGGGTGAGGGCGGAAGCCCCAGTCGAGTCGCCACCGGTGGCATAGACGTGGCAGGAGAAGATGTAGAGCTGGGCTCCCACGCAACCGACCGGAATCAGGAGGGCTTGGGTGTGATGGCCGAAGACGTGCATCCCGAATACAGGTTGGATGCCGATGTACATGGCGATGAGTTGGAAGGTGGCGGCGAGGACGAAGAGGACGATGCCGGTCCACTCGAACAGCTCCGGGCGTTCGGAGAGGATGAAGAGCAGATGCCGCATGCCGTCGCGCCAGGTGCGCAAATGGGGGGTGCGGTCGCGCAGGTCGGGGCGCAGGCCGGAGGGGACCTCGACGACATGGGCGTGGTGCTTGAGGGCCTTAATGAGGAGTTCGCTGGCGAACTCCATACCGGTGGAGCGGATCTCCCAGCTATCGAAGGCGGTGCGCTTCAGCAGGCGGAAGCCGGCGTTGCAGTCGGAGAGCTTGCCCCGGAAGAGCAGGTTGATGAGGAAGGTCAGGACGGGAGTGCCCAGGTAGCGATGGAGCGGGGGCATGGCACCGGGCTCGATCTGGCCCTTGAGGCGTGAGCCGATGACCATGTCGGCCCCGGTTTCCAGGGCCTTCGCCAGTAACAGGGGGGTGTCTTCGAGCCGATAGCTGCCGTCCGCGTCGGCAAAGGCGACCAGGTCGGCGCGGGCGGCGGCAATGCCACCACGCAGGGCTGCGCCGTAGCCGCGAGCGGTCACGGGGACGACCCGGGCACCCAGTTCTGCCGCCAGTTCTCGGGAACGGTCGGTGCTGCCATTGTCGGCGACGACGATCTCGTAGGGATGCCCCGTGGGGTCCAGCGCCTGCCGAACGGCCTGGATGCAGGCGGGGAGCGTCTGCTCCTCGTTCAGGCAGGGGAATACAAAGGTGAGAATTGGGGCATCGGTCGGTTCGGTCATGGGATTTCTTGGGGAGGGAATGATGGAATTGTGGAATTGTGGAGTGTTGGGGAAGCGGGGAGGGGAAGGGGAATGGTGGAATGGTGGGGAAGCGGGGAGGGGAATCGGTCGAATCGGTCAGATCGGTCGGATCGGACCGATTACGGGAGCTTCACATGCCCCTCTTCCATCATTCCACTATTCCACTCTTCCATCATTCCATTTTCCCCATCGCCAGGAAGTTCTTGATCAAGGCAGTGCAGTCGGGTGAGGCTCCCTTGACGACCTCGCGGTCGAAGCTGGGCATGACGAATAGGATGCGCCCGGCCCCGCAGGGCGCCGTGAGAATGGCGGGGGACCCGTTCTCTGCGGCCATGAGAACCTGCCATTCCGGGCCAGCCCAGGCGA
>JABGQJ010000494.1 GCA_018648945.1 Victivallales bacterium | reverse complement strand
TCCCGGCAGGAACAAACGTCAGTCCCTGTAGGTAGCAGCGGAATCCGGGAGATGCCCGGAACTCGACCCGACGACCATCCAGGCGTTGCCGCTTCCGCCAGACGACGTCCTCGCTGAAATGGCGCTGCCGCGTCGCCTCGGCCGTCCGCACCGTCTCGAACTCCGCCTCCCCCACCAGGCGGATTTGGGTCTCCGTCCGCGGGTCCACGGCTCGCAGGTTGAGGATGATATCGTACTCCCCCTTCAGCTTGGGGTCATACATCAGCGGCCCGGGATTGCCGGACACATTCAGCAGCGCCTTGGTCCACGCCGGGTGGCGCAACAGCCAGTGCCCATCCTCGGGACGTTTCACGGCGTCACCGGGCACGAGCCAAGCCGAGTCCTTGGTCTTGGCATCCTGCACCCGGATCGCGGCGGCTGGCGTGCAGTTCTCGAAGTCATCCCGTCGCCACTCAGCCTGCCATGGCAGCGGGACCTCCCGCAAGACCAGCCTTGAGAGCGCATCCTCCTGCCCTGCCGCCAACCCACCAAGACAAAGGGATAGTGCGGAGAGCATACGACCGAGGTACTTGGGCAATGGCAACACGTTCTGCCTCCTCCGGTGACTGATGGAATCGACTGCCAGCCAGAGCTGAACGCAAAGTGGAACCGTAGAACATATACCGTGCTAGCGCCAGTACGACACACGCGTGCCAACGCAGGCCAATCCCCTTCACGCCTCTACGTGAACAGTGCCAAGACAAGGGCACCAGCCGGGACCGAACCCAAGGACCGGAGACGCCTGTCCCCAGGCTCGTGCTCGAACAGGTGGGACGGAACCCCTCATCGAAGTGGAGCCGCGAGGGCGACGCGGAAGCCGAGGTTGAAGTCCGCAGTCTCCGGGGTGTACGGGTGGCGGCGCGCCGAATGGCAGTAGGTCGCGCTGCTGCTCCAGCTGCCGCCACGGCTCACGCGGTGCCCCCCACCTGCGAGGGCGCCCTGCGGATCGGTCACCGGCCCCCTCGGATAGCTCGCGACCCAGTCCTGGCACCACTCAGCCACGTTGCCGCTCATGTCATGGAACCCCAGCTCGTTCGGCTTCTTCTGGCCGACTGGATGGGCCTTCTCATCACTGTTCCCCATGTGCCACGCCACCTCGGCCAAGTCGTTCGAACCGGCGTACGAGAACCCCCTCGATCGTGACCCTCCCCGCGCCACGTACTGCCATTCCGCCTCGGTGGGAAGGCGGTATTCGTATCCCGCAGGCAATCGCCCCGCAGCCTGTTCCTGCTCTGTTAGCTTCCTGCAGAAGGCCATTGCATTGCTCCAGGATACGCGCTCCACCGGATTGCGCTCCCCCTTGAAGTGGCTCGGATTCTTCCCCATGATCGTCTTGTACTCCGCCTGCGTCACCTCGTACTTCCCCAGCCAGAACCCCTTTGTAATCCGCACCTTATGCGCGATAGCCGTCCTGACTGCCTCGTGGCCCTCCGCAACCCTCATGAAGGTGCCGGGGGCCACCCACACGAACTCCATGCTCACGCTGGGAACGGTCCAGTTCTCTCCCGGCCAGGGGCAGCTCAGGGCCTCCCGCACGATGGGTACCCATTCCCTTCCCGTTTTGCTGTCACCCCAGTCCTTCTCGAACTTCGCCAGGAGTCTGTGGCTGCGTTGGACGCGCCGGGGATCGCCTCCGCAACGTTTCCGGATGTCGGCGATTGCTTGCTCCCTTGTCCCGAGACGGGGGGAGGTGCCGACTTGGCGGAGCAGTTCGGACACGGCCCGCTCGGCAGCCTGTCGCCTGGCTTGCGCCTGGCGTTCCGCCAGTGCGGCGGCCAGGGCCTCGCCCAGGGGCGCGTCGGCCTTGGCAAAGAGTCGGCTGGCGACGTCGGCGCGGCCGGCCTGCAGGGCCAGCATGCCGCGCTGCAGGTTCCGCTTGGGGGTCTCGTCCGTTCCCAGACGGCGCAGTTTTTCCGCCACGCCAAGATCGGCCAGACGAAGGGTGCGCCCGGCCCTTCCCGTGGTCTGGCCCTGCCGGACCGTCTGCATCACCCGGATGCCACCGCCACGGACCTCGCGGATTTCGCAGGTCGCCTTCCCCTTGGCCAACTCGACCGCAAGCGTCTTGCCGATGTCCGGGCGGAAGGAGGCGAGGATCTGCTCGTCCATCCCCGCCAGGGCGGCAAGTTGCGCGGCCACGTCCTGGCGTTGCGCATCGGTCAGCCCCGCGCCCAACGTGTCGCCGTTCTCGCGCCAGCGCCCGAGGGCCGCAGAGTAGTCTCCTGCCAGGAGCGAGCGCGCAATCCGGCGCTCGAGAGTCTTCTCCCGAGGTCCTTCGGCTTCCACGGCGGGCTCGTCCACCCCTGTTGTCTCCAGGCTCCGGGTCCACTCTAGGTGGAGCTGCTTACCTATCGACCAACGGTACTCCTGGGCCTCGGCAGCAGTTTGGGCATCGGGGTTGAGGTACTTCAGGTTGGGCAATCGGTCGGTGAGTTGCGCGGTTGGTGGCGGCAGTGTCAAGGGCGTGCACAGGAACTCGAGTTCCGTGCACTTGCCGATTGGACTGAGGTCGGCGACCGAAGGGCACCTGGGGAGGAGGAGCACTCTCAACGGTGCATTCTGGATCGGGCTGAGATCACGGATTGCGTCGCCTGCAAGACGGAGTATTTCCAGAGGCATCCCTGCGAGTGGGCTGAGATCGCTCGCCGCATTGCTGCCGACATAGAGCGTTCGGAGCGGACACCCTTGGAGCGGCAAGAGGTCCTTGACACGGTGATGGCCGTACAGCGTAAGGAAAACAAGCGGCATTCCCTTGAGCGGCGAAAGATCCTCGATGCCGTCGCCTATCGGCGTGTAGTCCCCCCATCGGTCCACGCCTAGCCAGCCGATCCGCATTCCTCGCAGAGGGCTGAGATCGCTAACCGAAGTCCGGGTCACGTCAAGCCCCACGATCGGGAGTCCGGCGAGCGGGGAAAGGTCGTGCAAGGTCGCGATGCCCCCCAAGTCCAAATTGACCCCGCTCGGCACAGATACCACTTTGAGCAAGAGGTCCGCAGCGGTGGGGTTGGCTTTACGCAGGTTGGCCTCCACTTCCCGCAACTCCCCCTCGGCCATCGCGGATGGCCACATCTTCCGCCAGGCTGCGTCCGCGATCCGGCCATCGTGTCCGTGTCCGGATGCGTCCTTCGCCACATCCCCCTTTCCCTCCTCGAAGTCAAGCAGGCAGAGGGTGTCAGCGTCCGGCTTGAGCGGCAAAGCCTGGTCAAGCTCAAAGTCCTCGGTGTAGCATGCCACTTTCGAGACCCGAACCGTCTCGACAGTCCCCGCCAGCCGAACATCTCCAAGGGCTCCGACGAGGAACTCCTTGTGTCCCGAATCGGGCCAGGCATGCGGGGCGCCGCCCTTTGCCACTAGATAGCCATTGATGTAGAGTCGAAGCTCCGTGCCATCCCATACCGCCGCAGCGTGCATTGCCCTTCTCTCGACAAGCCTGGCCTGGGCAGACACGACCGTTCCTGCTTCCCCCCGGCGATAGGCCACCACCATCCCGTCTCGCGTACCCAGCCATACCCCCGCCGTGCCGCCGCGCCCCGCGATGAATGCCGGCTCGGAACCCAAGGCCATGAACACGGCCTCAACGGTCAATGGCACCGAGAAGTCCCAGTCCAACCCCGGGACAACTACGCCGCCGCCCTTCCCGTCGAAACCGAGAGCCCAGTCACCGCTGTGGGGCAAGGAGATGCGGGACAGGGCCTCGCGGACATTGCTGTTGGCTGCCACCGACACAGGGTTGGGCGCCTTGGCGGTGGCGGTTTCCGGCACGGGGTCGGGGACGGCTTCCGGCCCCGGCTCGGGTGCCTTGGCGCGTACCGCTGTGGCTGCCACTTCGGGTGCCTTGGCGGGTGGCTCGGCACCCGACTCGTCCCCTTCCTTCCTGCCGGTCCCTGCCTGCGGGGTGGTGGCGGTCTTGGTCGCGACCGTCGTCGCTTTCGGCTTGCCGGTGCCCTTCCGAGCGCGTCCGACGGCGATCCCCAGAACGAGCAGAAGAGCCAGGCTGGCAGCCCCGATGCCGAGGACCAGCGGCGACCGGTACAGTGGCCGGGAGGGATGCCGTGCCGAGTTCGGGGCGTGATGGTCCGGCTTGTGGCGCTGTCGGGCCAACGCCTCTTGCGCCTGGTGGGCCATGTCAGAAGGGTTGGCGACTCCGCCGCGATGGTGGGCGCCGGAGACCGTATCCGTTGGCAGTTCGTGACCTTGGACGGCGGCTAGGTCGGCAACGAGTGCCCGCCAGTCGCCGTAGCGGTCCTCCGGCTTCTTGGCCAGCATCCGTTCGATCAGCCGGGCACAGCCTTCGCTCAGATCCGGATTGCGCTCGCGCGGCGCCGGCAGGGGGGCGTGCACATGCTGGTGCAGCACCTTCAGGACGCTGTCCCCGGCGAAGGGCGGCGCGCCGGTGGCCAGATGGTACAGGGTTGCGCCGAGCGAGTAGACGTCGCTCGCCACGCCCAGATCCGACTGCCCCTGGGCCTGTTCGGGGCTCATGTACTGGGGCGTGCCCAGGATGGCACCGGAAAGGGTCATCCCATGGTCCTCGCCAAGGCTCTTTGCCAGGCCGAGGTCCATCAGGAAGATGCGCTGGCGGCGATCGACCATGATGTTGGCCGGTTTGATGTCCCGGTGGAGGAGTTGAAACTCGTCCCAGGCGTAGGCCAGGGCCACCGCCACATCGCGGACGATGGCGAGGGCTTCGGTCTCCGGCAATGCCCCGTCCCGCTTCAGTCGCAGGTCGAGCGATTCGCCCTCGACGTAGGCCATGGCCAGGTAGTAGTTGCCGTCGTCTTCGCCCGCCTCGTAGACCGTGGCGATATTGCTGTGGTCCAGTCTCGCCGCCAGTTCCCCCTCATGGAGGAAGCGCTGCACGGCATGCTCGTCCGCCGCGAAGTTCGGCGGCAGGACCTTGACCGCCACTTCGCGGTTGACGGAAGACTGCCGCGCCAGGTAGACCTGGCCCATGCCCCCCTTGCCCAGAAGCCGTTCGAGCCGGAAGCCCGCCAGGGTCGCGCCCTCGCCAACCTGGCTCGCGGGGATCGCCACCAGATGCCCGCACTGCGGGCACTTCGCCTGACTGCCGCTCAGCGAAGCGTCCGCTTCCAACCCGCCTTCGCACAACGGACACTGGAACGAGAAGACCATAGTCCCTGACTCCTTATCGTGACCTAGCACGCGTTCGGGTAAGTTAGCTACAAGAGCATGGCATGCAAGGACGGGGCGGCCCAACCGGCAACGTCGCCATGAAGTTCGGCAACGTGGCTCGCGAACGGCGACTGGCTGGGGTCTGGCGAGACACGGACGAACCGCAGGCAATCGTTCATGTGGGCGTGGATCTCATCCTCGGCAAAGCCCAACGGGAACGGCGCGACAAGGCAAGCCCAGCACCACCACAGGTAAACCTGACTATGACGCTGGACGGACAGATTCTGCCTTGGCGGTCAGAGTCCATGTGGAGCTTCGACGATGGGGTTCTCCCCTGGCTGGAACTGTTGGAGGATGCCCTGGGCAGAGCCACAAAGAACCCGGCCCCCTGGTCCTGCAGGAGGACCAAGGGCACCAGAGCCAGTGATGCGGGGTCTCTTGCACGGGCTTGAGACACGTGTATCGTTGGTTGCCGGGGAGCGGAGATGGGTTGGGTACTGTTTGGCGACGGCTGGGTGTGGGTAGGTGGTACGTAAGACAGGGGACCATGATGGTGCGTTGCTCCGTTTCCACGCTTCTGCTGGCAATCATGGTCGACGGTTGGGCCTTCTGCTCGCGGGCAGACGAGGCGGACAGGCCAGTGCGTTGTGTGCGGGTGGTGTATCTGGTGTCGGCCGATCGGGAGGAGGTACCGGAGTACGCCGCTGCACTCGACCACGCGATCCGAGACGTGCAGAGGTGGTATGGCCGTCAGTTGGGTGGCCCGACCTTCCGGTTGCATGATCCGGTCGTGGAG
>JABGQJ010000493.1 GCA_018648945.1 Victivallales bacterium | reverse complement strand
GGAGCGTGCTCCGGGTGATGACTGCCGAAGCCCTGCAGAAGGAGTTGGAGATCGAGAAGCTGGAGAAGGAGCGGGAACTGATGCGTCACGAACGGCGCAAGGTGGAAGCCCTGCTCCTGCAGACTGTCCCCATCCACTACGCCAATGCCACCAAGCTTCGGCCTACCCTTGAGGATCTGCTGACCAGCATGGACGACTACACCAACCCGGGCGAGACAAGGAAGGCGGGCCGCCGTCGGGGTACCGTGGCGGTTGACGAGGACAGCAATGCCCTGGTCATCAATGCCCTCCGCGAGGACATCCTGAAGATGATCGAGGTGATCTCGATTCTCGACCAGCCGAAGAACCAAGTGCTGATCGAGGCCAAGATCATCGTGGCCACTCGCGAGACCGCCCGCGAGCTGGGCTTCCAGTGGGGAGGGCTCTACAAGGGGGGTGGCTCCTACCTCTTCCCCGGTGGCAACAGCTCCGGCATTCTCGGTGGCGATGCAAACGCGGCCATCAACCCGACTAGTGGCAACGTCCTCAATTTCCCCTCCGCCTCTTCGGGCGGGGGCAGCACCAGCGGTGGGACAGGGGAGGGCGGCACCACCCCCACCACAACGGGGGGGGGCAGTGGCCTCAACCTAGGGGACGCCTATCAGAATCTGGGGAGTCTGATTCTCACCGCCCAGTTGGCCGCCCTCGAATCCGCTGGCAAGGCGCAGATTATTGCCACCCCCTCGATCACGACCCTCGACAATGAGCTGGCCACCCTCAAGAGCGGCTTCGATATCCCCTACGAGAGCTCCTCCGAGGAAGGGGGAACCGAGGTGGAATTCAAGGAAGCCTTGCTGCAGCTCACCGTCACCCCCCATGTGATCGACGGCCGGATGGTGAAGATAAAGGTCATCGCCAGCAATGACGAGCCCGACTACAGCCGGGTGGACGCAGGCGTCACCCAGGAACCCGCCATTTCCCGGCGCACGGCAGAGACGAGCCTGCTGCTCTTCCATGGGGAAACGACGGTGATCGGTGGCCTGTCCCGGACCTACGGCAATGATGCGGTCAGTGGCGTTCCCTTCCTCAAGGACCTGCCGGGGATTGGCAAACTCTTCCGCTCCAAGGCGACGGAGAAGCGGGAGGAGGATATGTTGATCTTCATCACCCCCTATATTCTCGGCGAGCGCAAGCCTGTGGTTGCGCCGACCACCAGTGACGAGGCCCCCGCAAAGGCCCCGGTAGAAGAAGTCCCGGAGACCAAGCAGCCGTGATCATCCGCAGACGAATAGGCGACATTCTGGTCGAGGACGGGCGGATCTCCGAGGAGACGTTGCGGAAAGCGTTGGCGGAACAGGAACGGACCGGCGACAAACTGGGCAAGGCTCTCGTCGCCATGGAGGCCGTGACCGAAGAGCAGCTGCTGGACTCCCTGAGCAACCAGCTGCAGATCGACCGCTACTCGCCCGACCGCTACCCGCTGGAGTTCTCCATGGCCGAGATCCTCCCCTCGGTCCATGCGCAGAAGCTCCAGCTGGTCCCCTTGCGCAAGGTGGGCACGATGTTGCTGGTGGCCATGGCCGACCCCACCAACATCGATGCGCTGGAGCAGGTGGAGCGGCTCACTGGCTGCGAGGTCGAGCCGGTGATCTGCACGGAGATCTCTCTCAGTCAGCTCAGCAGCGCCCTGTATGGGGCAAGTGGCGACTTTGCGCAGCTGCTGGCCGGCATGGAGAGCCTGGGGGAAACCGTGCAGGAGGACGACTCTGTCCACGAAGTGCAGCCTGCTGCGCTGGCCGACATGGCGGATGGGGCACCGGTGATTCGGATGGTCAACTGGGTGATCAGCCAAGCGGTTCGTCTGCGCGCCAGCGATATTCACCTCAGTCCCGAGAAGGACTTCGTTCAGTTGCGGTTCCGGATCGATGGCCAGCTGCGGGACATGCCCTCGCCCCCCATGAATCTCTTCCTGCCGATGGTCTCTCGCATCAAGCTTCTGGCCAGGATGGACATTGCCCTCTCGCGCATCCCCCAGGATGGGCGCTTCGCCGTGCGCATGGACGAGGCCGAGTACAGTATCCGCGCCTCGACGCTGCCCACGGTGCATGGCGAGAACGTGGTCCTGCGCGTGCTGTCCCCGGAGGCGGGTCCCGCCTCGCTGGAAGCCATGGGCATGGCGGATGACGTGTTGGAGCTGGTCCGGTCGCTCATCCAGCGCCCCTGGGGTCTGATTCTCGCCTGTGGCCCCACTGGCAGCGGGAAGACGACCACGCTCTATACCATGTTGCGCGAACTGTGCCGTCCGGATGTGAACATCATGGCGCTGGAGGATCCCGCCGAGTACCGCCTGCCGCGGATTCGCCAGGTGCAGGTGAACCACCGGGCGGGGATGACCTTTGCCCAGGGGCTCCGCTCCATGTTGCGCCAGGATCCCGATATCATCATGGTGGGGGAGATTCGGGATTCCGAGACCGCGCACATTGCGGTGCAGGCGGCCCTGACCGGGCATCTGGTGTTCAGCACCATTCACACCAACGATGCCGTCGGGGCGGTGACTCGCCTGGTCGATATGGGAATTCCCCCCTTTCTGGTGGGATCGGTCATGCAGCTTTCTCTCAGCCAACGCTTGGTTCGGCGCATCTGCCGCTCCTGTGGTGCTGACACTCATCCCCCGGAACCGGCCACTCTCCAGTGGCTCGGCATCGATCCCGACGAACCGGCTTCCTATCGGCATGGCAAGGGCTGCAATGTCTGCATGGATACCGGGTTCGTTGGCCGTACCGGACTTTTCGAGACCCTCACCTTCGACGAGGAACTGCGCCGTTGTGTGTCCCGGGGAGACGATGCCAATCAACTGTCCCGCCTGGCGCATGAACGGAACCTGATCCACGATCTCCGCACCGATGCTGCCTGGAAGGTGAAGCAGGGAGAGACGACGGCCGAGGAAGCCGCCTCCGCTGTGATATTCTGACCATGGCACAGACCATCCCCCAGCCACTATGACCATGTACCGGTACAACGCGATCACCCGGAGCGGACGGCCCGTCACGGGTACCATCGATGCCGAAGCGCTCGAAGAGGCCGGCCAACTCCTGCTTGGGCGGGGGCTCACCCCGATCGAGTTGGGAGCGGCGAGCAATCCGCTCCACCTGCCCAACCTGGGGAAGATCTGGGCCGCCTCGCGGCCCATCCGTTCGCGGGATCTGATCCTCTTCACCAAGCAGTTTTCGACCATGCTGAAGGCAGGTATGTCCGTCATGCGTCTTTTGCAGGTGCTGGAGGAGCAGACCGAGAATTCTAAGCTGCGCCGGGTCACCCATGACATTCTCGACCGTGTTCAGCAGGGCGAGTCTCTGCACGGCGCCTTTGCCGAGCATCCCAAGGTCTTCCCCGCCCTCTACTACAACATGATCAGTGCCGGCGAGGCCAGCGGTGCGCTCCCCCAAGTGCTGGAGCGGCTGACCCAGATTCTCCAGCACGAGGAAAAGGTGAAGTCGGACGTCAGTGCCGCCTGCCGGTACCCACTGATTGTTGTGGTTATGCTGGGGCTGGCCTTCTTTGTCCTTCTCACCTTCGTGATCCCCAAGTTCGCCACGCTATTCGAGAAGGGCGGGATCGAGCTGCCGTTGCCGACCAGAATCTGCATGGGGCTTCACCACCTGCTGCGCGACAACGGGGCCGTCCTCCTCGTCCTCCTCGTCGCCGTAGTTGCTGGGCTCACCTTTGCCTTGCGCACGGACACGGGCCGCTTCCTCCGCGACCGTCTGCTTCTGCACATCCCCGTGTTGGGTTCGCTGTTCATCAAGGCGGCCATGTCCCGCTTTGCCAGTATCTTCGCCATTCTCCAGGCCAGCGGCGTGAGCGCCCTCGATGCCCTGGTGATTTTGCGCAACACCATCGGCAACGAAGCGATTGCCCGCGAGTTCGACCAAGTCTCCGACCAGCTGGTGGAGGGCCGGGGGATCGCCGCCCCGCTCCGTTCGGCCCGCTACTTCCCCCCGATGGTGGTGAACATGACCGCGGTGGGGGAGGAGTCCGGTGCCTTGGATGATCTTCTGAGCGAGGTGGCCGAGCACTACGATGTGGAGGTACAGTATGCGACCAAGGGGCTCTCCGATGCTTTGGCCCCCCTGCTGACGGTCGGCTTGGCCGCGGTCGTCGGCTTCTTTGCCCTCGCCATCTTCCTCCCCATGTGGGATCTCTACAAGATCACCCAGTGATGTTGCACCCAGACCCGCCCCCTCCGCATCTTACGCTGTCACCGTGTCCCCCATTCCAGCCGGTCCATCCATGCTGAAAATCGTCTTCAAATCCACTTGGAAGACCGCCTTTGTGGCGGCTGCCGCTAGCGCTCTCGCCCTGGTCCTGGCCCAGGGCGCCGACCAGCTTCCCAAGAGTTGGGGTGGCCTGGCCGAATCCCTCCGCCTCCTGGCTTGGCTTGCCGTGCTGGGCAACGCCGTGTTCGTTTTCTGGATCACCTACCGTTTGGCCCTGCCCATGCGCAATCTGGTGGACCAAGCCCGTGCCAAGGGTCTGGCGCCCAGTGGGTCGGACAGACCGGCCATGTCCGGCCTCCGGCCCAGTGACGACGAGCTCGGTGAAATGGTCGATGTCTGCAACCGCATCACCCGCGCCCTCCCGGTCGTGCAGGCCCGGCAACTCTTCCCGGAGATCGTCTGTAGTTCCCGCGCCATGCTCCAGGTGCTGACTGTGGTGGAGCGTGCCGCGCGCACCACCACCACGGTCCTGATCCATGGCGAGAGCGGCACCGGCAAGGAGTTGGTCGCCCGCAGTATCCATCGCCACAGCGAACGTCAGGACCGCCCCTTCGTGCCGATCAACTGCGCGGCCATCCCCGGCACGCTCCTGGAGAGCGAGCTGTTCGGCCATGAGAAGGGGGCCTTCACTGGCGCGGCGCAGAGCCGCCAAGGGCGCTTTGAGGCAGCCGAGGGCGGCACCATTTTCCTCGACGAGATTGGCGAAATGCCCCTCGATATGCAGGTGAAACTCCTGCGGGTCCTTCAGGAGCGGGTGGTGACGCCCGTCGGCGGCAACCGCATGGTCGCCGTGGATGTGCGTGTGGTGGCGGCCACCAACCGCAATCTCGAGACCATGGTCGAGGCAGGGACCTTCCGCCAGGATCTCTACTTCAGGCTCAGTGTGCTGCCTCTGCGCCTGCCGCCCCTGCGCGAACGGTGCGAGGAGATTCCCGTTCTTGTTCAGGCTTTCCTTCGTCATTTTGCCGACCGACAGGTCCGAGTGACGCCCGAGGCGATGCGTTTCCTCATGGCACACTCGTGGCCGGGGAACGTCCGTGAACTGGAGAATGCCATCGAGGCCGCCCTTGTCCTGGCCGACGAGCAGATCCGCCCGGAACACCTCTCCCCGCGGATCGCCCCCGACCCCGCCGCGCCGCCGCCACTGCCATCCGGCGCAGCCCTTGACGGAAACGCGGCCGATGTTGACGAAGTCCCGGAGCAGACCCCCGTCTCCTCTGTCGCCCCGCTTGCTTTGGTGGATGGCACCAGCATCGACGATGCGGTCGCCGCCTTCGAGCGCCACATCCTCAATGATGCCTTGGCTCGGGCAAGTGGCATCCAGGTTGAGGCCGCACGCCTCCTCGGGATCAAGGAGCGCAGCCTCTGGCATCGGGTCAGGAAGTACGGTATCGATGTGGAGCAGTTCCGCCAAGTTGGCCCCCCGCCCGAGACCAGTGTGTTGCTCTAGCAAGAGCCGTTCTCTGGGGCGTGGGCAATCCCATTCCCGCCTCCAGAGGAGGCCAGGATTATAGCCCCGGGTGCAAACCCGGGGTATCGGGTTGCGCCGGGCGGGAGCTCCGGAGGAGCGGCAGAGTGTCAGAACTCACTGGAATGCGCAAACAAGACGCCCGGCTTCGGGGAGGAACTGGGTGACTGGTTGCGCGTCCGCGTCCGGGATCAATGCACACCCCAGCCGTGGAGGGGCGGCGGGCTCCGCCGCGGAGCCCCTTGGGCGACGGGACGCCACGC
>JABGQJ010000492.1 GCA_018648945.1 Victivallales bacterium | reverse complement strand
CATGGCAACGGAATACGACGTCCAGATGAGCCCGGACGGCAAGACCTGGCACACCGCCATCACCAGGACCGACCCCGACGGTGCCCGGCACAGTATCGCATCAGACACCTTCACCGACCGCATCAGTGGCTTTGCGGCGGAAGGGCGCTACCTGCGCCTGCTCTGCCGGAAGATGGGACAGCACGCGCTCTACTCCATCTGGGAGATCCAGTTCCCCCAGCAGGAAATCGCCGACCTTGCCCGGGGGCAGATGGCGACCTATGCCGAGAAAAGGAAGGCCGTCCGCCGAGCCCAGCACGGCAAGGCGCGGGAGATCCTCGCCGCCAACGGCATGGGGAAGATCGTCTTTGCGGTCCGCGAGGACGGGGTGGACGGGCATTGGTATGCCAACTTCGGCTACTATGCAGCCGACGCCAACCGCAAGTGTTACCGGGCCAGTGGTCGGCTCTGCCTGCTGGACGTAACCAGCGGCAAGCTCACCACGTTGGTGAACGATCCCCAGGGGAGCATCCGCGATCCCGCGGTGCACTATGACGGCCAACGCATCGTCTTCGCTTGGCGCAAGAGCGGCACGGAGCACTTCCATCTCTATGAGATCCAGGCCAACGGCACCGGCCTGCGCCAACTCACCGATGGGGCAGGCAGCTATGACGACATCGAGCCCAGCTACCTGCCAGATGGTGGTATCGCTTTCATCTCCAGCCGTTGCCAACGCTGGGTCAACTGCTGGCTGACCCAGGTCGGCGTGGTCTACCGCTGCGACGCCGATGGCGGCAGCATCCAGCGACTCTCCGCCAACGTGGAACACGACAACACCCCCTGGCCTCTCCCGGACGGTCGCATCCTCTACCAGCGGTGGGAGTATGTGGACCGATCGCAAGTCCACTACCACCACCTGTGGACGATGAACCCCGATGGGACCGGCCAGATGGTCTACTTTGGCAATATGCACGGCGGCGGGCTGTTCATCGATGCCAAACCTGTGCCCGACTCCCAGGAAGTGATCCTGACCCTCTCACCCGGGCACGGCCAGCGCGAACACAGTGGCAGCATCGCGCTGGTCACCCCGAAGAGCGGCCCAGACCACCTGCCCAGCATGCGCCGCCTCACCGGCGATGGCTTCCGCGACCCGTACGCCGTCACCAAGGACTGGTTCCTCGCCGCCAAAGGGCGTGCCCTGTTCCTCGTGGGGCGCGACCAGGCGCTCATCGAGTTCTTCGAACTGCCAGCGACCATGGCCGGCGGCAACCTACAGGAACCCCGCCCGTTGGCAACACGCCCTCGGGGACGGGTCATTCCCCCGCGCTCCAATCTGCAGAAGCCCACCGGCACCCTGGTGCTGCACGACCTCTACAAGGGGCGCAGCATGGCAGGCGTAAGACGGGGCGAGGTGAAGGAACTGCTGATTCTGGAGTCACTGCCGAAGCCGATCAACTTCACTGGCGGCATGGAGCCCCTCAGCTACGGCGGCACCTTCACTCTGGAGCGCATCATCGGCACGGTCCCGGTCGAAGCCGACGGCTCGGCCCACTTCTCCCTGCCCGCCAACCGCGCCCTCTTCTTCGTGGCGCTGGACGGCGAGCAGCGTTCGGTGAAGCGCATGCAGAGCTTCCTGACCGTCATGCCCGGCGAAACCACCAGTTGCGTCGGCTGCCATGAGTCACGCACCCAAGCCCCGGCCAATCTCGCCCGCCCCGGGCGCTCCATCGCCTCCCAGAGAGCGCCAAGCAAGCCCAAGCAAGTGACTGGCATCCCCGCCGTCATCGACTACCCCCGCGATGTGCAGCCCGTGCTCGACCGGCACTGTATCCGCTGCCACAACCCCGCCAAGCGAAGCGGGGCGGTGCTGCTCACCGGTGATCGGGGCCCGGTTTACAGCCACAGTTACTTCACTCTCAGCGCCCGCCGCCAGATCGCCGATGGCCGCAACATCGCCCGCAGCAGCTACGCCCCCCGCACCCTCGGCGACGTGGCCAGCCCGCTCATGGCCAAGCTCTCCTCGGGCCAGCACCATGGAGTCAAGGCCCCCGAAGCCGATCAGCGCATCGTCCGCTACTGGCTCAACTCCGGCGCCGCGTGGCCGGGCACCTACGCCGCCCTCGGCACCGGCATGGTTGGCGGCTACGCCCAAAACCAGCCCGACCGCCAAGACCTGAAGTGGCCCGAGATGAAGGCGGCCATTGCAGTGCTGGACAAGCGCTGCATGTCCTGCCATGCCGACCCGCACCGCCCCCTCCCCCGCTCGCCCTCCGACAACTGTGGCATGCCGCCCTGGGCCATTCAGTACCGCAGCCCCAAGCTGCGACTTTCGCGACACATCATCTACAACCTCAGCCAACCAGAGACGTCCCTTCTGCTCCTCGCTCCCCTTGCTCGCGCCGCTGGCGGCTACGGCATGCAGAAGCGGGACCGGGACGGCGAGCCGGTCGGTGTCCCCACGGAGATCTTCGTGAACACCCAGGATCCGGGCTACCAGGCCCTGCTCCGCGCCATCCAGCGCACCAAGCAACAACTGGACACCATCAAGCGCTTCGACATGCCCGATTTCCGGCCCCGCCCGGCCTATCTCCGCGAGATGCGCCGCTACGGACTCCTCGGCAAGGACGAAGTACCAGTGGGTGCCCAAGTGTACGAACTGGAGCGTCGGTACTGGGACTCCTTCGTCTACCAACCAACCCCATAAGAAGTCCGGGACCGGTTGAAAGTCCGGCTCTGCGCTTCTACCCTACTCGCTGTTTCCATCAACCCACCCGGTGGCGCTGCCCCGGGCTCATCCCAGAAGGAATGCATCATGGCTGACCCCAAACCCGCCCCCGCCGTTGGCTACGACGACACCCCCATCATCCCCGGCTCCTGCTGGCGCGTGCATGACATCAAGCGCCCCCAGCCCCGCGTGGTCACCCCCGGCACTGCCAGCACCCAAGACCAGGTCGGCGCCGCCCCCTCCGACGCCATCATGCTCTTCGATGGCACTGACCTCTCCGGCTGGAAGGCCAAGGACGGCACGGATGCCAAGTGGAAGGTCGAGAACGGCTACATGGAAGTTGCCCCCAAGGCCGGCGACATCTCCTCCAAGGCCGAGTTCGGCGATGTGCAACTGCACGTGGAATGGGCCGCTCCCGCCGTGGTCGAGAGCTCCAGCCAGGGCCGCGGCAACAGCGGCGTCTTCCTCATGGGGCGCTACGAATTCCAGGTGCTCGACTGCTATGACAACCCGACCTACGCCGACGGCACCACCGGCTGCATCTACGGCCAGTGCCCGCCGCTCGTGAACGCCTGCCGCAAGCCCGGCGAATGGCAGATGTACGACATCGTCTGGATCGCCCCCCGCTTCGCCGGCGACCAGCTCATCAGCCCCGCCTGCGCCACCGTGTTCCTCAATGGCGTGCTTCAGCACAACGCCAAGATCCTCCAGGGCCCGACCCAGCACAGGAAGGCCACCAAGTACGAAGTCCACCCCGACGTCGGCCCCCTGAAGCTCCAGGACCACAACAACCCCGTCCGCTTCCGCAACATCTGGTACCGGCCTCTCACGGCCTACGACCAAGTCGTGGAGTAGGCGAAATGCAGAAGTAGGAATGCAGAATGCAGCATGGGGCTCTGACTGGTCGAGACCAGGGCAGGAAGTAGGGGACGCTCCATCGGACGAATCAGTCGGATCCGTCGGATCGGACTAGCGCGTCCACTGCGTCCACTTCGGCATTCCTGCGGCAATCTCCCATTCTGCCCATCCCCACTGCCGCATCCCCACTGCCGCATCGGTGCGCCAGCAACGGCAGTCGGCTTGCGGAGTGCGGGCGCCGCCCCGCGACGTCCGCGCACCGCAAGCCCTTCACGAGGGGTTCGGGGAGACCAGTCTCCCCGACGGGGTCCGGGGATGGCCCGCTCCCCGCTCGCCGCTCCTCCTTCCCTACCGTCGCGCCAGGGCTCCGGTGGGGCAGGCAGCGACGATTTCCTCGGCCAGCTCCCCCAGCGCCTCTGCGAAGGACACGCCTACTGGCGGGCCCACGCGGACATCGTAGCCCCGGTTCAGGAACGTCAGAGAGAGCTTGCCGCCTCGCGCCTCGCCCAGGCGCACGCAGATCCCGCAGGACACGCATTTGGCGGGCTCGAACACATAGCCCTCACCGACAGGCACGATCTCCACGTGGGTCCGTTCCGGGCCACGATGGCGGGCTGCATCCGCACCGTATTCGCGGGCAAAGGCTCGTAGCTTGCAGTCCACCGCATCGCGGCAATCGCAGTGCAGACACCGTGCGGCTTCCGCGGCAGCCGTCTCCGGCGTCACCGATGCCGCCCTCGGTCCCGGCTCGGCCAGCTTCAGAAACTCGTCCATCTCGCCCTCGCGCAGCCGTCCCAGCCGGCACTCCGAAGCGATTCGTTTGCGCGGCGCATCCTCACCATCGCCACGGTACAGCGCCAGCAACTCACGGATGGCCACCGCGCTGTCGTGCCGACCCCGCCGGCATGCCTTCTCGCAAGGCGCCGGGCAGTCTGCCGGGCACGCCGCACTCGCCGTTTCGCCGGCGGTCAAGCGCCGCAGCACATCTGGCACGTCGAAGCCATAGGGACAGACGAGCCGACACGGGGCCTCGCAGTCGCCCGCGTGCTCACCCAGCAGCAACTCCAGAGCTTCCTTGCGGAACTCATGGACCTTGTCCGACGAAGCGTCCAGCCGCATCCCATCCAGAGCCCGGCTGGAACACGAGGGCAGGAACCGCCCCGTCGCCTCGTCCCGCATGGCACAGACCATACAGGACGCCGAGGGCACCAGATCATCCCGGTGGCACAGCGTCGGCACCGTGATGCCCAACTCCCGCGCTGCACTGAGAACCACCGCCCCGTCCGGGACGGTTACGGCTTGGTCGTCAATGTGCAGCGTCGGCATCGCAGCCGCCTATTCCCACTCGATGGTGCCGGGAGGCTTGCTGGTGATGTCGTAGACCACCCGGTTGATCCCCCGCACCTCGTTGATGATCCGGGTTGAGATCCGGCCCAGCAGCTCGTGTGGCAAGTCCACCCAATCGGCGGTCATACCGTCGGAGGACTGCACCACGCGCAACGCCACCGCATTCTCGTAGGTCCGGCAATCGCCCATCACCCCGACCGACTTGACCGGCAGCAGAACGGCAAAGCTCTGCCAGACCTTGTAGTACCAGCCGGCCGACTTCATCTCATCCAGGACGATGAAGTCAGCCCTCTGGAGCAAGTCCACGTACTCGCGGGTGACCTCACCGAGGATGCGAACGGCCAGACCAGGACCGGGGAATGGCTGCCGCCAGACCATCTCCTTGGGCAGACCAAGCTCCTCACCGATGGCGCGGACCTCGTCCTTGAAGAGCATCCTGAGGGGTTCGCAGAGATGGTCAAACCCAAGTTGCTCGGGCAGTCCGCCCACATTGTGGTGGCTCTTGATGTTGTCGGCGTGCTTGCCGATGCCAGAGCTCTCGATCACATCGGGGTAGGTCGTCCCCTGGCCCAGGAAACGGGCGTTCGGGACCGATTCGGCGGCTTCCCGGAACACGTCCACGAAGTAGTTGCCGATCACCTTCCGCTTCTTCTCCGGCTCAGTCACGCCAGCCAGACGGCTCAGGAACCCATCGGTGGCATCCACCATCCGGATGTTCATGTGCAGATGCTTGCCGAAGGTCTCGGCGAGGTTCTTGGACTCGTGTAGGCGCATCACGCCATTGTCCACGTAGACGCAGTGAAGCTGGTCGCCGATGGCCCGATGGATCAACGCCGCTGCCACCGAGGAATCCACACCGCCGGAGAGCCCCAGGATTACCTGATCGCTGCCCACCGTCTCGCGGATTTCCTTGGTCGCGGTCTCCACGAAGTGCGCGGCCGTCCAGTTCCCAGAACAGCCACAGATGGTGCGCGCGAAATTGTGGATGATCTGCTTGCCGTACGGCGTGTGCACCACCTCCGGGTGGAACTGCACGCCCCACACCTGCTTGGCCGCACTGTAGACGGCGGCAAAAGGGAC
>JABGQJ010000491.1 GCA_018648945.1 Victivallales bacterium | reverse complement strand
TTTGCTCCGGCCGGCGTGCCCGATCCCGACCGGTTGGGACGGGGGTTGTCTCGGTTGCGGGACTGGGGACTGGACGTTGTCTATCCCGGCCACGACGACCCCCGGGAGCGCTTCCTGGCGGGGCCGGACGCGCTGCGCCTTCAGCGGTTGCACGAGCTGTTGGCAGATCCCAAGGTGGATCTCCTACTCGCGGCCCGCGGGGGCTATGGGTGCGCGCGCCTGCTCGATGGACTCGACTGGGACCTCTTCGTGGCGCGCGATCTGCCGCTCGTCGGCTACAGCGACCTGACCGCGCTGCACGCGGCGGCATTTGGCCATGGCTACCGGCGTGGCGTGTTCGGGCCCATGGTTGCCGGCGATTTGGGTCGCATTCCCGCCGACGGGGAAGGAGTGACGGCCCTGACTGGAGTCTACGACTCGCTACGGATGGCATTGTGCGGGCAACCCCAGACCTTCAGCGGCCTCACCTGCCTACGGCCGGGGCAGGACACGGGGCCTTTGGTCCCCGCAAACTTGTCCGTGCTGGCATCCCTCGCCGGGACGCGGCATTTCCCCGATTTCGCCGGGACCATTCTGGTCCTGGAGGACATTGGCGAGGCGGCCTATCGCGTTGACCGCTATCTGCACCAACTCGATCAGGCGGGAGTTCTCGGCAAACTGGCCGGGCTGGTCTTTGCCCAGTTCTCGGAGACGGAGGATGCCGAATGGCTGCCGGGAGTGCTCGCGGATTTCGCGACCCGCATGCCGGGGCCCGTCGCCAGCGGCTTGGAGTTCGGGCATGCCTTCCCCTCCTTCAGCCTGCCCGTTGGTGCGCGTTTCTCTCTCTCCGTTGATGAGAGCCTGGGGCATCTACAGTTCGTGCCGTGAAACCTCTGGGCACCATTGTCTTGCATTCCACAGCAAACGGACCACGTTGATATATTGAGTGGGTCCTCCACTCTCTCTCCCTCCACCGGAACTCTCTCACGCTCGTCCCCATGCGTGGGGTCGCGTCTGGTGGGCAATCATCGGTAGGCAGCAAGGAGCGGATTGCAGATGAAACGGCTCACAGCGCTTATTCTTGCGACGGCCATCAGCGTGGGAAGCATCGCCCAGGCTAAGGACGATCGTCAGACCTCCTACCCCAAATACCAGCCCATCTACTGCCCCGACACCCTTCTTGTCCAACTGGCATTTATGCTGCATGGCTCGCTGAGGGCCTTGGGCAGTGCCCAGGAAGGGCGCTTGCTGCTCCTGGCGATCATGAACCCGAGCTTGGCCTCAGCGGCCAGCAGCGCGGTCTCCTCCGCCCGGCTGGGCTTCTGGCTCCCTTCCTACGAAGCGGGTGAAGCAGGTGACACGAGCGTCTTCCTCAGCCTCAGCGGATCCTATCTTGAGCAAGAGTCCAATGTGGCGGTCCGGCTGCTGGGGGCGGAAGGTACCCTGAGAACCTGGAGGACCGACCTTGACGCGCACTTCGTGCAGGATCGTTGGGTGGTGAGCGTCAATGTGCCCTACAAGGTCTGGAAGGGCTACGGGGCCTACGAGGAGATGGAGGGCGAAAGCCTGGCCATGCAGGTCGTACCTCAGTACTTCGTGCTGCAGCAGGATTCCGAGATGGTGGATTTCTCCGTATTTGCCGTCGGTGGCGTCGAGCACAACTGGTTCGATGACGATCCGGGGATCGATGATGTCACCTACGTCAGTTGGGGTGCCGGTGCCCAGATCGGCAAGACCTTTGGCTTCGGTGACCTCTCCCTCGGCTACACCTACCAGCCCTGGATCAACATCGATGGCGACGAGGAATTGAACGGCACCGACACGCTCGACTACCACTCTGCGGCGCTGATGTACGCGTTCGGGTTCGGCGAGGGTTTCCAGGGCAGCCTCAAGGCCATCTGGAAGCACACCGAGGATCTGCCGGACGACTATGATTCCGACGAGTACCTCGGTCGGGTCGCGCTGGGCTACGCCACCGAGTGCTGGAGCGTGCAAGGCGCCTACGGCCAGACGCTCGCCAGCGACGACTTCGACGAGTGGAGTGCCGAGTTGAGCGTCTCGTTCCGCTGGTAGATCGCCGGTCCTGACCTGAATCCGGCCAATCACTCCCGATGGGTGATTGCCCGGTTCCCTTTGCGGGGGAAACTGCGCGCCCACCGGGAGGCAGCGGCCAGGTGATCGTGCCTGGTCTCAGCTGGTGCTCCGCCCGCCGCTCCTTTCCCCGGACGTTTGAATTCCCTGGGGAATGGGAGCATTGTTGTCCACGAGGGCGGGGTTCCCCCCCATCTTCCCGAATCTCCCGACCTGGGTTTGGCCCGGGGCGACAGTGGTGAACTGATGGCAAGGAGTTGACAGCACATGAAGCGATTCACAGCACTTGTTCTCATCGCGGCGATCTGCGTTGGCAGTATGGCTCATGCCGGTTTCAAGGTCTACGGCGGGAAGGCGTCCTACATACTCAATGGTGGCTTTGCGCTAGGCAAAGCCCTCGGCGTGCGCGTTGGGTTCCTTGACTTTAAGGAGTTGGCAGATGCGGGAGGTGCGGAATACGAGCCCGGCGAGACGGGAGACTGGGCTTGGGCTTTCGGCCTCAAAAGCGGATTCAGATCGGTGGAGTCCAATTTGGTGTTCGCGCCTGGCGACTTCCGTATCTGGGAGACCGATCTCGATGCCCACGCAGTGAACGGCCGCTGGGCGGTGAGTCTCAGCGTGCCGTACCAGGATTGGGAAGGCTACGGGGTCTTTGGCGAGCTCGGCGGCAAGAGCCTGGGCCTGCAGGTAGTGCCGCAGTACTTCTTCATGAAGCAGGACTCCGAGGCCGTCGACCTCTCGGTGTTCGCGGTGGCGGGTTACAAGCGCCTTGCCTTCGACGGCGACCCAGACGTGGATGATGCCAACTATGTGACGTGGGGCTTCGGTGCCCTGATCGGCAAGAGCTTCAGTCTCGGCGATCTCTCCCTCGGCTACGTTTACCAGCCCTGGATCAACATCGACGGCGATGCCGAACTCGATGGCAGCTCCACGTTGGACTACCACTCCGCGACACTGACCTACGCCTTCGGCCTGGGTGGCGGGCTCTACGGCAGCCTTGCGGCCACGTGGAACTACACCGAGGATCTGCCCGACCAGTTTGACTCCGACGAGTACCTCGGCCGAGCCATGTTGGGCTATCGCACCGAGTGCTGGAGCATCGAGGCCGGCTACGGCCGGACGATCCTCAGTGACGACTTCGACGAGTGGGACGCCGATCTCGCCGTTTCCTTCAAGTGGTAGACCGTCAACTCTGAACCGAATCCGGGCACTCACCTCGCCAGGGGTGAGTGCCCGGTCCTCATTGTGAGGGAAGCCATGCGTCTGATGCTCCGCGCTCTTGCGTCAGCCCTCGGAATGGGGTTGCTCTGCGGCTGTGCACCGCTTCTTGGGCCGAAGCCCCTGGTGGTGCGCGATGGGCGGGCCGTCTTTGCTGGCCACCAACTGTGCGCTGGCGATGTGATCGTCAGTCGCGTGCACGGACCAATGTCCATGCTACTGGCTCGCCACAGCCCGACCCCGGGGGACTTCAGTCACGCCGGAGTCTTCGGCTACGCCGCGGATGGCACGCCGATGGTGTACCATCTGCGCGATGGAGGTCGGCGCGCCGTCAAGGCAAAGCGCTACCTGGGACCACACGGGGTGACTGCAATCTACCGGCACCGGCGACCGGAAGCCCCCGGTCTCATGGGACAGCATCTCCGCCAGTGGCTTGCCGAGAATGACATTCACCGCCCTCCCTTTGATCTCTTCCCCGACCCCAACCACTTCGACGAGCCACCCTACAACTGCAACACCTTCGTCAATGCTCTATACCTCGGGGCCGGGCTCGACCGCCCCTTCGAGCCACCCGCGCCCACCCCACGGACGGCATGGGTCAGAGAGATTTCGCGCTTTGTCAAGAACGATTGGACCCGCCTTACCTCTGCCGGAGCAGTGGTCCACAACCCAGCGTTTCGAGAAGTGGTCGTCTGGCACAACCCGAGGATTGACCAGCGCCTCACCGTCGGGTTGGAAGCCTTCGTCGACACCATCCACAGCGAAGTGGAGGCGGGCAGGCATTTCCGCCCTCAGGCACAGCGCCTCCCGGCCCGCCTCGTGGCTGCCTGCTGCGGACGGGACGATGCCGACTACGCCACTCCGCAGGTGATGGCCATGCACATCAATCTCGCCGATGCCTGGGCGAGAGTGAGTCGACGGCTCATGCGACTCATCCGCCGAGACGGAGACGCGTTCACCGAGGCCGATGCTCGCGACTTGGCCCGCAAGCTCGCCCTGGTCCATCTGGAAGGCTTCTTCGAGTAATCACTCGACCGGCCGGACCTCGATGTCGTCCACGAAGGTCACGCATTCGTCTGCGGCGACCGAGACGAATCCCACCCAATCCAGCCGGTCGAAGCCAGGCTCGTGGGCGAGCCCAGCAAAGGTCTTCGCGGTGCCGTCTGCCAGCCTGAGCTTCAGGTCGAAGGTGCCCTGGTTATCCTCGGCCAGCGGCACGGTCACTTCGCAGCGGACCCAGGTGTTGACCGGGATTGTCATCAGTTCCTGATCCTCATGGACGAGCTTGCCGCCCTGGCTGACCCGGACGCCGGGTCCGCGCAGGAACTTGCCGCCCTCGTACTTCCGCCACTGGTAGTAGAAGTCCGAGGTGGGAGACACCCGCAGCGCAAAGCGCCCCACCATGCGCCCTTCCTCGAACCGCATCCGGTAGAAGACGTGGGGATTGAAGGGGTGCTTCTGCCCCTTTCCGTCCACGAACTTCAGGCTCTGCTTGCCGGACGCAGCCTGCTCATCGCTCACTCGGGCCGTAAAGGGACCTTCCTCCGAGGTCCCGGCACGGGGGGCCGTCTCGCCGATCTCGGCCGCCTCGAAATCCTCGGCAATGGGCTTGGGGGGCGGGGTGAAGCGGGCGCAGGCCCCGACCAGATCCACCTTGCCGGGTGCGAACGCGCGAGCGCGCACCACATGACCGCCGGTCAGCACGAATGGCTTGGTGTATTGTGGGGAGTCCACCGTCGGTTCGATGCCATCGGTGGTGTAGCGAATCACGGCCTGCGGATCGCTGGCAGTGATGGTGATCGGGGTGTCCGCCTGAAGTCTGCCGAAGCCCGGCTCGATGCGCGTCCGCATCCGGGGGCCATACCAGCGCATGCGGTAGGGCTCTTCCAGGCCACATTCGCTCACCTTCATGGGTTGGGGAATGCCGAGAGCGAGGGCGGACGACCCAGGTCTGAGCCGGTAGTCGTCCTGATCTGCATCCACGAACAGGGGATCCCCGGATTGGCTCGCCTTCTCCACGCCCTGGGGCCGGAACTGCCCGAGCACCTTGGTACCCCACTCTGGATCCGCTTCGCTGAAGTACACATTACGGTCGGAATCCACGTCCTTGAGCAGTGCCCCCTTGGGAGAGCGCTGGTTGGGCTTCGTCTCGCTGATCGCGACCTGGCCGGGCCGCCGGGCGTAGTAGATGTTGCCCTTGTGAACGGCGCCGGTCTGGTCGTAGCGGACAAGCACCAAGTAGCTCCGATGGCGATGGGTGGGCCGCAAGTCGGCCACGATGTTGTTGACGATGGTGTTGGCGCCCTTGTTGATGAAGCCCTCCCCATGGCCGCTGCTGCGGGCGACGATGTTGCCGTCGAAGATGGAGCCATGCTGGTCGTCGTCGTTGCGGATGACGGCGTTCATATAGCCGCCGAAGTTGTCGTGGCACCAATTGCGGCGAATGGTGTTGCCTGTACCGCAGCCAGAGACGTAGATGGTGTTGCCGTCACCGGTGATTTGCATGACGTTGTGGAAATCGTTGTATTCAACCACATTGTGCCGGGCGTGCAGGAAAGGCTCGCGGCCCTGCCAGCCGGGGCGCTTGAAGCCCTTGCCGAGAGCCGCATCCAATTCGTCCCGCCGACACGTGCGGCTGCATTCGGCCGAACCCTGGGTGGACCAGGAGATGCGCCCGCTGACCACGAGCGCAGTGTAGGGCG
>JABGQJ010000490.1 GCA_018648945.1 Victivallales bacterium | reverse complement strand
TCCGGCAACGGCTGGCGATCCTGCTGGCGGTATGCCCGGAGCCGGACCTGTTGATCTTGGACGAACCCGCCGCCGGGCTCGACCCCATCGCCAGAGGGCAGTTCCTGGACCTACTCATGGAGATCATCCAGAGCCCCGACCGGACCATCGTCATCTCTTCCCATATCCTCGGCGACGTGGAGAAAGTGATTGACCATGCCTTGATCATGCACGAGGGGAAGCTAATCCGCGACTGTTCCTTCGCGGAGCTCCAGGAGGAGTTCTCGCGGTTGGTCATCACCGCAACGACCGACCTGCCCAATCCACTGCCATTCGCCCAAATGCTCTCCTGCAACGTCTCCGGCCGCCAGGCCGAGGCCGTGGTGCGGACGGTCAGTCCCGACGCCATCCAGTCCTTCGAGACTGCCCACCACGCCAAGGTCGAGGTCCAAGGTCTCGGCCTTGAAGACCTCTATCGGTACGTGGTGCAAAGCGAGCCGGTACAGGTGGCGTGAGATGAGTATTCTGACCGCCAACCTGAAGCACCTCTACCAGCGCCGGGGGCTTTGGCTCGTCTACTTGATTGTGGCCATGCTGACCCCGGCGGCGTTCCTGAGCTTCGGCGGGAGAGCCGGGAGGACGTGGACCCTACTCATGATGGGCGTGCTTGGATTGGTGCTTGGCATCCACCAGCGGGAGGTCGCGTCGCGGCCCCTTTCGTTCCTGCTGCCCCGGCACACCGGGAACGCCTTGCGGCAGGCCCTCCTGCAGGGGGCCTGCTTTGGCGGGTTGACCGCGCTGAGTTGGCTGATGCTCCCTCAGATCCGGACCGTCCATCCGCTGGGCATGCTGGGCATTGCCTGGAGCCTGGCCGCCGCCTGCTATATGGCAGGCACGGTTCTGGGGTTCGCACTGCCCTTCGTGGCGCCAGCCATCTGCTTCCTGCCGTTCCTGGTCATGGGCGGCGCGTTCCTGGCCATCCCACAGGCCGTTGACCGGTTGCTTCAGGAGTATCCGATCCTGGCTCTGGCTGGTGCCCTTGCCCTGCTTGCCTGGTCATGGAAGTACCTTGGCCGCCAGGGCCTCTCTCGCCGCTGTGCTGCAGGCCGCTCCCTCGCGTTCCTCGACGAATTCAACGTGACTAAGGCGGCCAGATACCACCAGTGGCGTCGGGCCAGGCGCGTCGATTCCCAGCCGGAGCTCGGCAGTCCGGCCGTGGCGCGACTTTGCGCCGACGGCATCCGCCGCAACCAACCCCGCAGCATCCTGCGCTATGCGTACTCCACCTGGTATGAATGGTTCGGTGCCGTAACTCCGAAGCAACTGGCCAACCTGATCTGGCCGACCGCCATCAGCGTCCCGTTCATGATGTACATCGCTGGTGGCGCGAACTCGATCATCTACTTCATTATGCCTGGTGCCATGATGGCAACCATGCGGCATCTGCAGGCCAAGATATTCCTACCTGTTGGTCGCCGCCAACGGTTTCTCTTGGCCGTGACGGACCTGTCCATCCTGACCGTGCTGGGGACGGTCTTTGCCTGCGTGGCCGCGGGCCTCAGCCACGCTATCCTCCCACTCATGTCCCCGCTCTCCGTGCGCGGGGCCACATTCTCGCCCCAGCCCTTCCCCTACCTCTACGTTTTGGCTCCCGGCACCCTTATCCCCGGCGTACTGGCGATACAGACGTGGCTGAGGAAGCGCAGTCGTTTTGCGCTGCTAGCCTGGGTAGTCCTGTTCCCACTGGCGATGGTCTTGACGCAAATGCCCGGCGGCACGTCATCGGCCATCTGGCTGGCCCTTCCTCCCATCTCCCTGTTGCTGTCCCTCTTGGTCCTGCGCTACCATTGCCTGCGACGGGATCTCGTGTGAAAGGAGCCATGACATGCACCCCCTAGCCGCAAACTTGAAGCACCTCTACCAACGCCGGGCGCTCTGGTTGGTCTACCTGTTCCTGGCCCTGCCCATGGTTGGGATGGTGGTTGGCGCCGCCTCTGCCAGGAGGTCGGCTCCCCCCGTGCTCCTGTACCTGTTCCTGTTCCTGGCCGTGATTGGGCTGATCTTTGGCACCTGCCAGCGAGAAGTTGCCTCCCGACCGTTCGCCTTTCTCCTGCCCCGTCACACCGGGGTCGCGCCTCGTCAGGCTCTGCTTCAGGGCGCGCTGTTCGCCGCAGTGGCCCCCTTGTGCTGGCTGGTGCTTCGCCAGCCTACCATGGGGCAGCGCCCTGGCTTGCTCGGGGCAGTCTGGCTGCTGGGCACGGCCTGCTACATGGCGGGTGGCGTTCTTGGCTTTGTGCTGCCCTTTGTGGCGCCGACCCTCGGGTTCCTGCCTCTGGTGATCCTCGGCAGTTCGTTGTTCGCGCCCCCGCGGGCGGTAGATCCGGCGGTCCAGGAGCACCCCGGCTGGGCTGCGGTGCTGGCCCTTGCCGGGATCGCTTGGTCATGGCGGTATTTGGGCCGCCGGGCTCTGGCCCGCCGCTGGGCCGGGCTTCGTACCCTCACGTTCGCCGACGAGTTCAACATGGCCAAAGCGACCCAGTACCATCAGTGGCGCAAGGCCAACAAGGGATCGCGCCAGCCAGAGCTCGGGAGTCGCCCAATGGCACACTCCTGCATCAAGGGAATCCGACACTCCCGCCCAGAGGGGGTGCTGCGCTACTGGCATGCGGTCCAGTACGAGTGGCTCGGGGCCAGCACGGGGAAGGGGATTCTGAAAGGGGTTGTGTTCGGCACGATCTTCGTTCTGCTCACGGGGTACATCGCGGGCGGCAGGAAATCGGTCATCCTCTTCATCATGCCCGCCACCATGGCGATTCCCCTGCGCCGCGTCCACGCGACCACACTGCTGCCCATCGGGCGTCGCCAACGACACGTCCTGGCCGTGATTGGCGTTCTGCTACTGACTGCGCTGTCGGCGTGCATGATGTGGCCGTTGGTGGCCCTGAGCCACGCCATCGCGCCGTCGATGCCATCGCTGACGCTGCGTCACGCCACGCTGTCGTTCCAGCCATTCCCCTACCTCTACGCCCTGATCCCCATCATCGTGATCCCCCTGGCCGTTGCCGTGCTGACTTGGCTGAAGAAACGCACTGCAGTCGTCATGCTGGTCGGGATGGCGCTCTTCCCAGCCGTGGTTCTTTTGGCGCAGACGGGGTGGCACATGCCACTGGCCGTTTGGGGCACTCTCCCCTTCGTGTCCATGCTGGCCTCCCTGTGGGCGCTGCGCTATCACTGCCTGCACAGGGATATCGTGTGAGGCTACGCGTCCACCGCACTCCGGGGGATCTGTAGGGGAGCAATGGGCAAGACGGCGACGTTGGCCTTGGGGAAACGCTGGACCATGGCCGCCATGAGCCGATCCCAATCGTGGTCGCAGTACCAGGACCGACTCTCGGGGACGTAGCCGTCGGCAGCTTGCGGGCAATACATGAAGACGGCGGCGTTGGCAAGCAACTCGGGAGTGTGCTCGGGCAAGCTGGGTTGGGGCTTGCTGGCAAATTCGCTCCAGGGCCCGTGGTAGACGCCGTGCCAGGGGCAAGGATCAGCGAAATCCATGATGATGAGGATGGGGACGCCCATCTGGCTGGCGGGGATTTCGGTCTTGCCAAGCTGGGTGGGATCGCCATCCATGGGATAGGAGTTGGCGATGACCAGATCGGGGGGCGTCACGCCCATGTCGGTGGCGTAGGCATCCCGGGCCAGTGCCACGGCCTGGCGATGGGCCTGGGTGGGATCGCCCACGGTGAGGCCGACCAGTTGCTTGCCCTCGCCGATCACGCAGCAGATGGACATGTCCAGGCCGAACATGGCGGCGGCTTCCTCGAGGTCCAGCCGGGCAGGAGACAGTCCCGGATCGCCACCCCATTCCCCGGCCGCCTGATTCATGTGGTGGTAGTGGGAGGTGGAGACATGGGCAATGCCGGGAAGTACCATCTTGGCCCCGCCACCCCAGCCGGTCAGCGTGTGCGGATAGACGGTGGACATGGAGATGGAGAAATCAGCTTCGGCGGCTTGGCGGTTGATGAGCACGGGGGTATGGCCAGCAGTCACGCCGAAGTAGGCCACATCCGGGCTGAATGCGTCGTGCGAGATCACCTCTGCAACCTGATCGAAGGCGCGACCCAGCCGCTGGCGGCATTCGTCCTCGGTCATGGTCCGGTGCGCGCCATTGCCCAGAAAAATGCGGATGCCCTCCTTCTGGATGCCCGCCTGATTCAGCTCCTCGATGACCGTTAGGCAGAGGGCCTCCGCCGGTGTCGGTCGGCGGAAATCATCCACTAGGATCGCGGCGCTCTTCGCCCCGGTTGCCCGCTCGCGGATCGTGGCGGAGCCCATGGGCTGGGCAAAGGTCCTAGCGATGTCCGCTGGCTGGAGAAGGGGGGCGCCGTCCGGCGGGCACAGGGCGGCCTGCCACTCCTTCGGGAGCTGGAAAGTCGCCTCCCGGTCGCGATGGCTACCACCAAGGCGCACGCGCAAGCTGTCGATTGGCTTCATAAAGATCTCTTGGTCTCTGGGTAGTGGGCGAACTTCGGTCGCGTGCCACAGTTTGGTGCATGGTAATGGGGAAGGCAAGAGGGCCACGCACATTGCTCCTGCCTTGATGTCGCCTATTGTGAATGAGGAGAGGCTGCAGCCCAACAACGAAAGGCCATGGCATGAACAGATCTCTAGTCGGCGCGATTCTCTCCCTGGCGGCGGCGTCCCTCGGCGGCGAACCCCCGAAACCCATCTACCCGGCCGGCACGCGGTTCCCCCTCGTGCTGTATTCCATCCACACGGTCGAGGAGATGAAGGAGGTGGAGCCCGCTGGCTGGAACGTGGGGCACCGCTACAGCTTCAAGGAGTCGTACTTCGACAAGATCGAGGAGGCCGGTTGGCTCTCCGTGGCCCACATCGAAGGCAAGGTGAAGACCAAGACTCCCGCCAAGCCCGCACCCAAGAAGGGGGATGATGACGCCACCGCCGCCAATCTGGAAGAGGCGGACGGCACGGGCAAGGGTGTGGCTCCGACCGACCGTTTGCGCACGGAGGAAGAGGTCGCCACCGACATCCGGGCGCTGGCCGCGCACGATGCATTGGCGTGGTGGGACTTTCCGGAGGAGCAACGCTGGTGGCGCAAGGACGAATACCAGATCGTCAAGAACCTGAGCGCCTGGACCCGGAAGCACGATCCGCAACAGCGCCCCAACTACATGTACCTTCCCGGCCATTACTCGGCCAAGAGCATTGCCAAGTACGTGCAGTATCTGGACATCATCGGCACTGGGATCTACACGGAGTACTCCCACCAATCCCGCCCCTGGGTGCGCTGGCGCATGGAGGAGACCATCCGGGGTATCGAAGAGGCCGGCTGCACGATTGGACAGGACTACCTGAAGGGCGAGAAAACCCCCATCGGCATTCCCATGATGTTCTCCGGCGGACTCCTCAAGAGCGACCCGATCACCCCCGTCGGCGCCTACCACGACTTCTGGTCCTGCATCGCCTCTGGGGCGCGGGGCATCTTCGTCTTCTCCTTCTGGCATCGCCGCGACCTGCCGATATTCCAGAAGACGTGGGCGGACGGGTTCAACCGCGCGGCGCGGAATCTGCAGGCCGTGCCCGGTCTGGACCAGGCTCTGCTTTTTGGCGAGGACGTGCCACTCACGGTCACGGTGACCAAGGGCTCGCCCCGGACCGCGACCTTCCGACCGTACGGCTTCGAGGAAGACATCTCCCTGCCGTCAGTGAACGTGCTGGGCAGAAAGCACAAGGGCAAGCTCTACATCGTTGCCGTCAGCTCCCAGGAACGCCCGGTCACCGCCAAGATCAGCGGCCTGCCAGAAGGCATATCCGGCCTCCGCGTCCACTGCGAGAAGCGCAAGGCCGGCGACGAGATCACGGTCACGGAGGGAGCCATCGACGACGTCTTCCCCTGGCTCACTGTCCACCTCTACAGCGCCGAGCTTCCCTGACAGTCATGCTCGATTCCACACACACCGGCACTTGCGCCGCCTCCCGGTGAAACGGCAGGAACTGCTGGGCAACCGCGTACG
>JABGQJ010000049.1 GCA_018648945.1 Victivallales bacterium | reverse complement strand
AGGCGACATGAAGCCCCCGCGCAGCGATGCCGACGTGGTGAAGTACAATGAGGTCGCCGCCAAGGTCATGACCGAGAACGAGATCCAGATCAACGATCTCTACGCTTTTGCTCTCCCCAAGCTCAAGGAACTGCAGCGCCCCGCGAATGTGCACTTCACCCCCGAGGGCTCGAAGGCCTTGGCCAAGCAGGTCGCGGACGTGATCGGGAAGGCTTTGGCGGCAGAATAGCCGCCGGATCATGTCGGCTCCCATCTATCTCGATCATGCCGCGGCTACTGCCGTTCGGCCCGAAGTGTTGGCGGAGCACACCTCCCTCTGCCAGCGCTTTGTGGCCAATCCCCACGGCACGACCCGGCAGTCCGAAGCGGCGCGTCGGGCGGTGGCGGATGCAGAGCGGCGGTTGCTTGCCGCGCTCGGGATCGATTGGCGGGAAGCACAGGTCATCTGGACCAGTGGCGGGACGGAGGCGGACAACCTGGCGTGTGCCGGCGTTCTGCGCCGTGCGGCGCCCGATGCGACCTGCCTGGTGGATGCGGGAGCCCATGCGGCCATGCTGGAGCCATGTCAGCGGTCTGCCAGCTGCCGGGAGATCCCGCTGGACCAGGCCGGTACTCTTCAGTTGGACTCCCTGGACTGGGCTTTGGCCGATCTGGTGGCGGTCTGTCAGGTGAACAACGAGACCGGTGCGGTTGCCGACCTCCCTCGCCTGCGTCGGGCCATGGCCGACAGCGGTTCCCGAGCTTCGCTCGCCGTGGACGCCGTGCAGGCGGTCGGCAAGATCCCCATTCCCTGGCGGGAGGCCCGGCTGGATCTGGTGGCCCTGTCGGCCCGCAAAATCGGCGGGCCACGCAGTGTTGGGGCTCTGCTTGTGCGTCGGGGCGTGGCTTTGCAGCCCCTGCTTGTCGGCGGGGGGCAACAGCGCGGGGTCCGCGCCGGCACGGTGGATGTGGTTGGGGTGCTGGAGTTCGCCCTGGCGGCAGAACTGGCGATCCGGGAACAGGAGGAGCATGCGGCGCACTGTCGGCTCCTGGCAGCACGGGTTCGCGAGGGGGTCATGTCGATCGCCGACATCCGCATCTGCGTCGTCTCTCCGGACCATGCCGTGCCGCACATCGTCGCTCTGTCGCTGCCGGGGTACGAGGGGGCCGTGCTAATGCGTCTGCTCGCCGAAGAGGACGTGGTGGTGGGTGCCGGCAGCGCGTGCCACGCCGAATCGGCGGAGACAAGCCATGTGCTTCGGGCGATGGGGCACGACGAGGTGACCGCGCGCGGATTGCTGCGAATCAGCCTGGGCGCGGATAGCTCCGCTGCCGATATCGAGGTGTTCCTGGCCGCCTTGCGACGGGTGTTGCGGAACTACTGATCCCCGTTCCGGGTCTGCCTCAGATGGTGGGAGATCCCAGGCGTCCGCCTAGAGACTTCCCGTTGCCCCAACCAACTGGAGAGTTTTCCTGTGAAACAGATTGGCGTACTGACGAGTGGCGGTGACTGTCCAGGGCTGAACGCGGCCATTCGGGCGGTCTGTCGAGCAGGGCAGGGCAGTTTCGACATGCGCTTCACGGGCTTCCGCGATGGGTTCCGAGGACTTGTTCACGACCGGACGCTCCCTTTGGAGAGCCACGTGCTGTCTGGAATTCTCACCGACGGTGGGACCATCCTCGGGACCAGCCGCGACAAGCCGCATCGCATGCCCATCGGCGGCAAGGTGCTGGATATGACCGAGGCGGCGGTGGAGACCTATCAGCGCCACCACCTTGATGCCCTGGTCTGCATCGGTGGCGGCGGCACACAGAAGAACGCCCTCCACCTCAAGACCGCCGGCCTGAACGTGATCACCTTGCCGAAGACCATCGACAACGATGTGGCTGGCACCGATGTCACCTTCGGTTTCGACACGGCCACGGGTATTGTCACCGAGGCCATCGACCGCCTCCATTCCACCGCCATGAGCCACGGCCGCATCATCGTGGTCGAGGTGATGGGCCATCGTGCGGGCTGGCTGGCCCTCGCTGGCGGCATCGCCGGCGGGGCGGACGTGGTCCTGATCCCCGAGATCCCGTACGGAACTGAGGCGGTCGCCCAGGCGATTACGCGCCGGACCCGAGCGGGGAAGACCTTCAGCATCGTGGTCGTGGCCGAAGGGGTGATGTCCCGCGACCAGGCAAAGGCAGTGGCCGAACTGGTCGAGGCCAAGGAACAGGCCAAGAACAAGGGACAGAAGCGCGAAGCGAAGGCGAAGCTGGTCGAGTTCCACCGGCAGCATGTGAACCACACCCTGGACTTGGCCCGCCAGTTGGAGGAGCGTACCGGGCTCGAGTCTCGCTTGACGATTCTCGGGCACTTGCAGCGCGGGGGCACGCCCTCGGCTGCCGACCGGGTTCTGGCCACCCGCCTCGGGACCGCCTGCGCGGAGTTGCTTGACCAAGGCGTCCATGGGGTGATGGTGGCTGCGAGAGGCGCGGGTGCCGAACCCGTTCCCCTTGAGAAAACTGCCGGGAGCAAAAAGCTCGTCCCGCCCGATCATCCCCTCGTTCAGGCGGCCCGCTACGTTGGCACCTGCCTTGGCGACCGGTAGGCCTCGGCGCGCCCCGAGAAGGGCGTGAATGGGACATCGGCCCCACGTTTCCGGGAGTATTCGGTGCCTGAGAAGCAGTGGTATGAAGGCATGGGTGGGTGTAGGGGTTGTATCCCGAGCGGGATGCAGTAAATTCTTCAGTTCTTTGGCGTCCGTTTCTCTTGGGCAGGGAGATGCGGTTCGCATGCACAGCGACATTGCGTTTGCACAGCCAGGAGGCCAGCCTTGAACGAAGAATATCTCGCCCGGGCCAAGGATAAAGTGGACGATGTCCGCCTTCTGATCAACGGTGCCGCCAAGCGTGCGGCCGAACTCGCTCGGGGAGCCAAGCCGCTGGTCCCCACTCTCCCTGACGACGACCGTTCCAGCCTCGATATCGCGTTGCTGGAGATCGCCGAGGGAGCAGTCGTGATCAAGGCGGTCGTCGCCTAGGCGACACTCGCCTGTCAGTGGCCGCATGAGAACAAGCGTCGGAGTACCCGTGGGGGCCCGACGCTTGTTTTGTGTCTCGCTTTTCCCCCGGGAACCTGGCCTGGCTGTCCCGTGGATGGCTCATGGACAGAACAGGCTAGAGCCCGTATCACGAACAGGTTTCCGCCCGGGCAACCCTCCCCGTATGTAGTCCACGCTTCAGCGAGGGACCCCATACCCCGATCCCCCGAACTGGAGGCGGGGAATTCCACACAAGGGCTCCCGGTCGGGGACCGGGACCTGGTCCCTATTCTGCCTCAAACGTGCAGCATCAGGCGGTATGGAGTGAAGCTAGAGTTCCGCCCCCGTCCGCTGGTCGATGAGTCGGAATTCCTCGATGTGGAGGGCGGCGTCACCGCGGAACGAGAGCTCGCCGCCCAGCGCGGTCTCCATATCCGAGAGCAGGCGGGCATCCTCGTCTCGCAGCCGCTCGAGGATACTCGGGTGAACGTGCACGCGGATCTGGTCCGGACTCCGCCGTCTCTGCATCAGCCCCTGTAGACGGCGCTGGATCTCCACACTCATGCTCACCGCCGACTTCACCAGGCCCCGGCCGGCGCAGTAGGGGCAGGCCATGTAGAGCTGGCTGCGCACGCTGGCTTCCTCGCGCTGGCGGGTCATCTCCACCAGGCCCAGCGGGCTGATCGGGCAGATCTTGGTCCGGGCCCGGTCCTTGGACATGGCTTGGCGGAAGGCGGTGTATACGGTCTGCTGGTCCTTCCGCGAACGCATGTCGATGAAGTCGACCACGACCAATCCCCCAATGTTCCGCATCCGGAGTTGGCGGGCGACCTCGTCGACCGCTTCCAGGTTGGTCACCAGGATTGTCTCGGAATGGTCCTCGCCGCTGCGGTTCCGCCCCGTGTTCACGTCGATCGCGATCAGCGCTTCGGTTTCGTCGAAGCAGAGGTAGCCCCCTCCCGGCAGGGACACGCGGCGGCGGAAGATGCTCTCGATCTGGTTGACGATCTCGTATTGGTTGAAGAGCTGCCGGCGACGCGTGTGCAGGTTGACCCGCAATTTGCCTTGATCGCCGAACTGACTCACTTGCTCGATGGCCAGCTGGCGCATCTCCTCGGAGTCGGTGATGATCTCGTCTACGTCGGCGCTGAGGGAATCCCGCAGGACCCTCTCGGCCAGGCCGGGCTCCCGGTAGACACAACAGGGCGCCTTTGTGGTCTTCTCTGTCTGGCACATGTCCTTCCAGATGCCGAGCAGCATGTCAAGGTCGTCGCGGAATTGGGCCTCCTCGATGCCTTCGCCGACGGTCCGGCAGATCAGCCCCATGCCCGCTGGCAGTTCGAGCCGTTGGAGGATTTGGCGCAGGCGCTTCTTCTCGTCACGGTCCTCGACCCGCTTGGAGACGCCGACATGGCTGGAACGCGGCAGCAGCACGAGATAGCGCCCGGGAATGCTCAGGTTGGTGGTGACGCGGGCACCCTTGTTGCCGATTGGCCCCTTGTTGACTTGCACCAGCACATCCGTGTTCACCTGGAACAACTCGGGGATGTCCTCCACCGTGTATGGATTGGCCTTCTTGCGGTGTCGGCGCGCGCGCGGCGGCCGTGGTTCCGGTTTCTTGGCCACTGGTTCCGGAGCGGGCTCAACGACGGCGGGTTTGGGTAGCAGCCGCGCCTTCAGTCGCCCGAGGAGACCCCGCTTGACGGGGGCTTCGGGAACGGGCTCCACCCGCTGTTCCCGGACCTCTTCCGGTTTTGGCTTGGGTGCCCTCCGGTGCCGCTTCCTCTTGGTTTCCGGCGGCTCCAGCTCCTCCTCGATCATGTCCCAGGTGGCAGGCAACATGTCCCAGTAGTGAAGGAAGGCGTTCTTCTTGGCCCCAATGTCCACGAAGGCCGCCTGCAAAGAGGGTTCGAGGTTGCGGATTCTTGCCTTGAAGATCGAGCCAGCCAACCGGTTCCGGTCGGTCCGCTCGATGAAGAAATCCTCGAGCCTGCCCTCGTCCACGATGGCAATCCGGGTCTGTAGTTCTTCCCGGTTGATCAGAATGCGTTTCATCGAGTATGTTTCTTGGAAGGGGTTGGGCCCTGTCGGGCCATCAGGAAGTGCCCGTCAGCCGTCTTGGCCAAGCCGGGCTCCTGGTGCGATTCTTGCGCCGCGCAGAAAGTCGGTGGCCGACATCTCGGCCTTTCCTTCTGGTACTACGCGGAGAATGCGGAGGGCGCCTTTGCCGCAGGCCACCACCCATTCGTTCTTGGCGACGGTCACCACCGTCCCGGGCGCTCCCGGGAGTGTTGGCTCCGTCGGTTCGGCCGCCGTGATCTGGAGGCGGCTAGCCCCCCGCCTGCCGGCAGGGAGTGTCGTGTCGGTCCGAGGCCAGGGATTGTAGGCACGGATGCGCCGGGCGATCTCCTCGGCGCTCAGCGACCAGTCGATCTTCCCGTCCCGTTTGCGGATTTTGCGGGCCATGGTGACGCCCTCGGTTGCCTGCGCTATCGCAGTCAGTTCCCCGGTCACGATCCTCCCCAGCACCTGGACTAGCTGTGTCGCGCCCAGTTCGGCCAGGCGCGTCTCCAGTTCCCCGGCGGTCTCGGTGGGCTGGAGACGGGTTCTGGCTTGGTCGTAGACCGGGCCGGTATCCAGCCCGGCATCGATGCGCATGAAGGAGATTCCGGTTTCGGCATCGCCGGCCAGGATGGCGGCCTGGAGTGGCGACGCCCCGCGGTGCCGCGGCAGCAGGGACGCGTGCAGGTTCAGGCAGCCATGGGGGGCGAGATCAATCAACCGTGCCTTGAGGAGCTGCCCGAAGGAGGCAACGACCACCACATCGGGACGCAAGTCGTCGAGCCCGTTCAGGAAGGCATCGTCGTTGACGTTCGGGACTCGCTGGCAGGGAATCCCGACTGCATCGGCATGCGCTGCCACGGGCGTGGGCTGCAACTGCCGACGACGACCCGCCGGTCGGTCTGGTTGCGTACCCACACCACACAGCTCTACTTTCTCGCTGTTCGCCAACACCGCCAGAGCGGGGATGCCAAGGGCACCGGAAGCAAGGTAGTAGACTCGAACGCGTGGTGGTTGATTCATCAAAGGGGGGCCGATCTGCTCGGAAAGACGTGAAAACGCACGATACTATAGCTTTGTGCCATCGCATTGAAAGAAGTTCTGCCCTCCTCAGTCTCCGAAGCCTTCTCCATGATGATCGGAAGGAAGCTCCGTGCCAACCCATTCGCCATGTCCCGTTGCCATCGCGCTGGGTGCTAATCTGGGGGACCCATCCCTGACTCTTGCCCGTGCGGTGAGCCGTCTGGAAGCCGAGGGCGTGACCGAGGGCAGGGCGTCGGACCTTTTTCTGACGCAGCCTGTTGGCTGCCTGCCCGGCACGCCGCCGTTCCTGAACGGCGTTCTCGTCGGTCGCTGGCAAGGGTCGGCTCTGGCCTTGCTGCAGCTCTGCCAATGCGTGGAGACTGAGTTCGGTCGTCCCCGCGTCCATTCGCAGCAGGAGGCGCGCGCGCTGGATCTGGACCTCATCCTGTTTGGTGACGAAATCCTGAACCACCCCCAGCTCGTTGTCCCCCATCCCCGACTGGCTGAACGGCTCTTTGTGCTGGCGCCGCTGGCCCAACTGGCGCCGGAATGGCTGGTGCCTGGCTCCGGCGCAACGGTTGAGCAACTGCTGGCCCGGGAATTGCGGCAGCAAGGCCCTGCGTGGGGAGCGCGTTTCTCAGGTCCCCCCGGCGGACGGGACTGAACGATCATCTACCGCACGTGTCTGGAAAGCCTCCCACAAGGGGCGATAGTACAGGAACGACCAACCAAGTCTGGGAGGGCCCGCCATGGGTGGCTGGCCTACCCTCGATGCTGAAACTCACGATGGAGCAGCCAAATGCCTGAGAAGAAGGATTCCTTCAGCGATCTGATGGGTGCCGGCGAGACCAAGCGCCGTCGCCGTCGGGTGGCTCCGACCGGCCCCGCCGCCGGCAAGGGCCCGAGCGGCCCCGCGATGAAGGGCCCGAGTGGCCCCGCGATGAAGGGCCCGAGTGGCCCCGCCATGAAAGGTCCGAGCGGCCCCGCCATGAAAGGTCCTGCCGCGGGTGGCACCCGCCGCCGTCGCCGTCGGGCCGGTGACGACGATCTCATGAAGCAGCTCTACGGTTGATCCCCGGGCGCTCCCGTCCGCTGTCCACCCCGGTTGCGCCATCAGGCGTGGCCGGGGTTTCGTCTTGCCCTGCCGGCGCTTCCCCGGCGCCACCCACTGCACTGGAATTCACTCGCGGGGGCAGCATGGTAGGCCGCGTTACCAGTCCCTGATGGAACAGAGCCCCATGAGTAGCGCAACCGAACTTCTTCTTGATGTGCGCGACCTGTCGGTCGTCTTCGACACCGACGATGGCGTGCTGACGGCCGTGGATGGCGTGTCCTTCGGCATTCGCCCGGGCGAAGTCGTCGGGCTCGTCGGCGAGTCGGGCTGTGGCAAGTCGGTGACGTCCATGTGCATCCCCCGGCTGATTCCTTCGCCGCCCGGCCGGATTGCCGGAGGGGAGATCCATTTCCAGGGGCACAATCTCCTGGACCTTCCCATCGCTGAGATGCGGCGCCTGCGGGGCACCGAGATCGGGGTGGTCTTCCAGGAGCCGATGACCGCCCTGTCGCCGCTCCATCGCGTGGGGCGACAGCTGGTGGAGGCGATCCAACTGCACGAGGCCGTCCCGCGTCGGGAAGCCTGGGAGCGAAGCATGGAGTGGTTGGGCAAGGTCGGGATTCCCGACCCCGCCCAGCGGATGATGGACTACCCGTTCGAGCTGTCCGGCGGCATGCGCCAGCGCGTGATGATCGCCATGGCTCTCATCCTCAACCCTAAGCTGGTCATTGCCGACGAACCAACCACCGCCCTCGACGTGACCATCCAGGCGCAGATCCTTGAGCTGATGCTGGAGATGAGGAGCGAGGAGACCGGACTTCTCCTGATCACCCACGATATGGGGGTGATCTGGGAGATGTGCGACCGGGTGCTGGTGATGTACGCCTCGCGGCTGGTGGAGGAGGCGACCGCCAAGTCGATCTTCCGCAGGCCTCTCCATCCCTACACCGAGGCGTTGCTCCAGTCCATGCCCAGCCTGTCGACTGGTGCCGCCGAACGCCTGCCCGCGATTCCCGGGCAGGTTCCCTCGCTCCTGTCCCTGCCCGAGGGCTGCAATTTCGCGGCGCGCTGTCCCTATGCCATGGACCGCTGCCACCGCGAAGACCCGAAGCTGTGCGACATTGGCGAGGGTCGCCGATGCGCCTGTCTTCTGCGCGAACCCCTGCACGCATAGAACGCCCCGCCAGGCGAGAACCCAACGGGGCGTTCGGAGTCAGGAGATCGGGAACAGGGCTAGGCCCCGGCTGCCAGGGGCGAGGGCACGTTGAAGACGCGAGCCGCAAGGTCCTTGTCCACCTGGAACAGGCCGTTGCCGTCCCTGACCATCTCCAGCATGCCGATGAGATCCATGGCGTTGGATTCCTCCTCGACCTGCTCGTCCACGAACCACAGGAGACGGCCCCGGGACGCGTAATCCTTCTCCTCCTCGGCGATGGACACCAGATTGCCGATGGAGGCGGTGACGATCTCCTCGTGGGCCAGGGTCGCCTTGAACACGTCCAGTGGCTTCGCGAAGTCGCCTTCGGGCTTGTCGATCGCGCCCAGAACGACGGTGCCGCCGCGCTCGTTGACGTAGTTGTAGAGGATCATCCCATGGGAGGTCTCTTCCTGGGCCTGCACCTTCATCCAGTTGGCCATGCCGGGAAGACTGTGCGAATCGAACCAGGCCGCCATCTGCAGATAGAGATAGGCGGAATAGAGTTCCTTCGTGATCTGGTCGTTCAGGCCATTGAGCATCTTTTCGCTAAGCATCGCTGGATTCTCCGTGGGGGGACAGTGAGAGGGAGCGTATCAGCATGTCCACAATGGACCGCAACCGCCCGACTTGGTTCCGGCTCGGCGGGCTACTTCCCCACCCGGAAGAACAGGATGTCCCCATCCTGCACGGCGTACTCCTTGCCCTCGATCCGCATGCGGCCGTGCTCGCGGACGCCGCTGCGCGACCCATGGGCCTGGAAATCCCCGAAGCCGATCACCTCGACCCGGATGAAGAAGTCGTGGAAGTCGCTGTGGATGACGCCGCCGGCTTCCGGCGCGGTCGCGCCGCGGTGCGTGGTCCAGGCTCGCACCTCGTGGTCGCCCACGGTGAAGAAACTGATCAGGCCAAGGTGCCGGTAGCACTCGCGGATCAGGCGGCTCATGCCGTCTTCGGTCAGGCCGAGATCGGCCAGGAACTCTGCCTCGTCGGCTGGCTCCAGTTCGGCTAGCTCTGCCTCGATCTTGGCGCAAATCGGGAATACCGACGCTCCCTCCAGTGCCGCCTGTTCGTTGACCTGGGTCACCAGCGGGGACGCCATTTCCGGCAGCGCCTCCTCGCCGACGTTGGCCACGTACATCACCGGCTTTGCGCTCAGGAACTGGCAGTCGGGGATGGCGGCAAGATCGGCAGGCGAGAGGTCCAGGGTGCGCACGGCCTTCTCCTGGTTCAGATGGGCCACCACTCGCTCCAGCACTTCGACCGCGTGCTTGGTTTCGCGGTCGAGGGAGCGGGCCAGTCGCCGGTAGCGGTCCAGGGCGCGCTCGGCGGTCTGCAGGTCGGCCAGGAGCAACTCCAGGTTGATGATGCGGATGTCGTCCAGAGGATCCAGGTCGGCCCGCGTGTGGGCCACGTTGCCGTCCTCGAAGGCACGGACGACGTGGACGATCAGGTCCACATGCCGGATGTTCTCCAGGAACTGGTTGCCCCTGCCCTCACCCCGTGACGCCCCCGCCACCAGCCCGGCAATATCCACCAGTTCGATGGCGGCGGGGATGGCTTCCGCCCGTTGCTCAACCGCATTGAGGGCCGCCAGGCGGGGGTCGGGCACTTCCAGGATGCCCACGTTGGGATCGATCGTGCAGAAGGGGTAGTTTTCCACCCGCGCGCCGGCTCGGGTGAGCGCATTGAACAGGGTCGACTTGCCCACGTTGGGGAGGCCGATCACGCCGCAGGAAAGTCCAGCCATGGTCTTGCACCTTTCGTGCTTGCCACCGGTCGTCCGGGGCGGAAATGGGAACGGCCCGGCCAGTGGACTGGCCGGGCCGCGTATTGCTTGTCCGGGGGAACGGCCCTACTTGTAGGGGACCATGATCGTCTTGCCAACGACCAGATCCGCATCGCTTCTGATCTTCGGATTGGCCTGCAGGATCGCGTTCACGGTCGTCCCGTAGATGTCCGCGATGTTCTCCAGCGTGTCATCCTTGCAGACGTCATGGGGCAGTTCGCGCAGATCGGCGATCTTCCTTGGCGGGGGGTCGGGCTCTTCTGGCTTCTTGGGCTCCACTTTGTCGCCACCCTCGGGCGGCACGGCGGGAATGTCCACTCCCCCGCCCAGTTCGGGCTCCTCGGGCTTCTTGGGTTCCTCGGGCTTCTTGGGTTCCTCGGGCTTCTTGGGTTCCTCGGGCTTCTTGGCTGCGGTCCTCACGCCTGCGACCGCGCCCCGCACCTTCAGTTTCTGGCCAATGTAGATGGTGTCGCCTTGGAGGCCGTTCAGCTTGCGCAGATCGACGGTCTTCATATCGCAACGGGCCGCGATCTCCGAGAGGCAGTCGCCCCTCTCCACCGTGTAGGTGGAGGTCCCCGCCGTGATCACGGGCTTCCTGCCCGCACCATCAACGCGCACGGTTCCCGAGCGCTGCTCCGAGGCGGAGCCGGGACGCCCGCCGGGAGAAATGAGCAGAACCTTGCCTTCGCTCAGCACGGCATTGGGATCCAGACCGTTTGTGGCCGCCAGTTCCTGGTAGGTGATCCCGTACTTGCGGGCGATGACCCAGAGGTTCTCGTTCTTCTTCACCGTGTAGGAAATCTGCTTGACTTCGGGCGCCTTGGGAAGCACGATCTGGTCCGGCGGGCTTTCCTTGTCGCCTTCGGCTGGCACGGCTTCGACCGTTTCCTCCACCACTTCCGCTGCCGTTGTCGGCGCGAACACCGGCTCCGTCGGTACCGGGTTGGGGAACACAGGCTCCGCTGATGGCATCATGGTTGTCGATGGCGGTGCCGCCGGGGTCTCGTACGGGGGCGGCACCATGCCGTCCCGGTTGCCAAGCAGCGGCTTGGGGCGCAACCAGGCGCAGCCACAGAGGCTCAGGCTCAGGCTTGCGGCCAAGGCGCTCGGCAACAAGGTTGTGTATCCAGTACGGCGGGTGGTCTGCGTCATTCCCTGGCTCTCCTTTCGACTAGGGCACGGAATTCGTTGCCCCGGTGGGCGTAGTTACGGAACATGTCCTGGCTGGCACATCCCGGGGAGAGCAGGACGACGTCCCCCGGTATAGCCAAGCTGGCAGCGGCCGAGACAGCATCTGCCAGCGTCAGGAACTCGCTGCAAGATACCACGTCGTGCCACTCTTTTACCAGTCGGCCTTTGCACGTTCCGATAAGAAAAGCTCGTCTAACGTGCTTTTCAAGCTTGGGAAGCGCCGTCGAGAAGTCGATGTCTTTGTCCACTCCCCCCGCAATCAGCAGCACCGGAGGCCCTTGGCAGGTGGCTGCGACCGTCTCCAGCGCCCGACACATGGCGTCCACATTGGTGGCCTTCGAGTCGTTGACGAAGCGGACGCCGTCGATCTCCGCGACCAACTCCAGCCGGTGGGCGCTCGGCTGGAATGTCGGCAGAGCGAGCGCCGCTTGCGCGGGACACTGACCGGCGAGCCGGGCCAGGGCGAGCGCCGCCAGCGCGTTCTCCACGTTGTGTTCCCCGAGCAGAGCCAGTTCATCCACGTCCAGCAGGTGCCGCACGGCGCCGTCGGCCTGTCGTTCGCACAGTGTGCCCGCTTCCCTGAACAGGGCGCAACCGGCTCTCGGCTCGGGCGAGAAGAGGAGCGGCGCTCCCGTCCTCTCCCGCAGTAGTTCCCGGATTCCCGGGGCCGCGACCAGGTCGTGCCGGAACACCATCGTCGATGCATCGGGCATGTTGCGGAATAGCGCCAGCTTCGCGGCCAGGTAGGGGGCAGGCCCGCCGTGGCGGTCGTAGTGGTCCGGCGTCACATTGAGCAGGGCCGCCGCTGCGGGGCGGAACCGGTCGATTGCCTCCAACTGGAAGGAGCTCACCTCCACGACCAGGGCATCAAGCTGGTCGGACTCGGCGGCGCACGCCGAGAGGGGAAGGCCGATATTCCCCGCCGAACGCACCCGCAAGCCGGCAGTTGAAAGCAGGTGCGTTGTCAGTTCCACGGTGGTGGTCTTGCCGTTGGTGCCAGTCACCGCCAGGAGCGGGCAGGAGCAGAAGCGCGAGCCGAACTCGAGTTCGGAAATCACCGGTGCCCGGGTCGAGCATGCCTGTTGCCCCATGGCGCTGCCGATGGCGATGCCGGGGCTGATGACGATCAGATCCGCAGCGGGCAGTCTCTTCCCCGGGGGCCAGTCGAGATCCACCGTCGCTCCCAGGTGTCGGAGTTCGGCTGCCCGCTCGGCCAGGCTCTCCCCCGTGCCGGAGTCGAGTCCGTGGCAGGTCGCGCCGCAAGCCAGGGCCAGGCGCGCGGCCGCCTTGCCGCTGGCCCCCAAGCCAAGCACCAACACATGCGCGCCAGCCAGGGCGTTCCTGGCGAAAGCTGGGGGACGGCGGGGCAGGCGAGCCCTGGTTGTTGTGGCGCGGTCAGAGAACATGAGTGGTTTCCGTACGTCCCGCCCTAGTGGGCGTGTGCTGTTGTTGCTATAGTGAACGGAACAGGGACGCTCGGTAATTGCGCTGCGTCCGGACTTGGAGCCTTTCACATGCACCGCGTAACTGTCAAGGACGTGAGATTCACAAAGATCGGCTTTGTCATGCTCTTGGAGAGCGAGCGTGACGCCCGGATCCTGCCCGTGTTCATCGCGCCCGGCGAAGCGCAATCCATCCTCATGCGCCTCAAGGGCATCGAACCCAAGCGCCCGCTCACCCATGACCTGGCCTTGAGTCTGCTAACGGATCTGGGAGCGACGATCCGACGGGTTGTCATCACCACGATCGAGGAGGAGACGGATATTTTTTTCGCGACGATCCTCTATGTCGTCGATGGGAAGATTCGGGACATCGATGCGAGGCCAAGCGACGCCGTTGCCCTGGCCCTCCGCTGCGATGCCCCCATTTGGGTGGACGGGGCGGTGATGGACAGGGCGGGGGTGGATGCCAGCCGAGTCCAGGTGGTCGAGGACGAGTCCGCCAACGATCCCTTTGCCCAGCCCGTCTCGGCGGGGGATGTGCTCTCCTCCCTGGAGGAACGCCTTCACCAGGCGATTGCCGACGAACGCTACGAGGACGCTGCGCGCCTGCGCGACCGCATCGATGAGATGAAGCACACCGCCGAGACGTGAACGCCTTGCGGGTACCACATTGGAGTCTGCCATGCCCCTGAACATCACCCCCTGCAATCCCTACGACGCCCGGATCGGCGAGCGAGAGCTTGTGCGCATGCCGGATGGTGTCTCTGCCTTCAAGGTCTACTTCGTCAGCATCGTCGGCAGGCCCCATCCCGAACGCTACGAATGGGAAGCGTGCCCCTTGACGCCCGGGGACTTCGTCGATGAATTCCGCCAGGGCAACTGGGAAGGCGTTGGCTTCGTGACCGCGTTCCCCCACATCACCAAGGTCTTCCGTTTTGCCCCCAATTCCGAGATTCTCCTGCACGTTGCCGCTTACAGCACGCAGACGGGCGACCGCATCGACCTCAGCCGCCAGGAAGGCTACGTGGAGTTTGCCTGCTATGCCGAAGCGCTGCTCGCCGCCGACGAGTACCGCTACTGGGCCGAAGCCGACGAGGTGGAGCCGTACCTCCAGCAGTTCAGCAGCGCGGACCAGTCGACGGTGCGGAGCCACACCAAGCTCGCCGCCTACGCCGCCGCTAAGTCCTAGGAGACGCGCGTGCGGTTCCGACCATGCATCGACCTGCACGACGGGCAGGTCAAACAGATCGTTGGCGGCTCTCTGAGGGACCATGGCGAAGGCCCGGTCACCAACTTCGTCGCCACGCAGCCGCCCGAGTACTTCGCGGATCTCTACTGGCGGGACGGGCTTGAAGGCGGCCACGTCATCAAGCTTGGTGCCGGTAACGACGACGCGGCCAGGGCAGCCTTGAGCTGCCATCCGGGCTCACTCCAGCTTGGGGGAGGCATCACCGACGACAATGCGGCGGCATGGCTGGAAGCTGGCGCGGGCAAGGTGATCGTCACCTCCCACCTTTTTGTCGAAGGGCAGCTCTCCGAAGCGCGCCTCCAGACACTGGTGGACATCGTCGGGCGCGACCGCCTGGTGCTGGACCTGAGCTGTCGGCGGCAGCAGGACGACTACTACGTGGTCTGCGACCGCTGGCAGACATTCACCTCCCTTCGTATCACCTGCGACACGCTCCGCCGTCTGGCCGAAAGCTGCGCCGAGTTCCTGATCCATGGCGTTGATGTGGAGGGGAAACAGGCAGGTATCGAGGAGAGTCTCGTGCAGATGCTTGGTGAGTGGGCCCCGGTGCCCACCACCTATGCCGGCGGCATCGCCACCCCCGAGGACGTGGCCCGGATCGTCGAGCTTGGCCAGGGCCGACTTGGCATCACGGTGGGCAGCGCCCTGGACATTTTCGGTGGCAGTGGCTTGCGTTACCTGGACCTCGTCGCCATGGATCGGCAGGGCCGCGCTGGTGCCCCCAAGCCTGCCTGAGAACCCGATCCGGACGAAAAACCATGGGCCAGTCGCTTGCAAGCGCTTGGGATAGGGCTAAGTGTTAGGCAGGCAGACCGTCCGCGCCAACGATCGACTGGCTCCCTGGTCGGGCGGTTGGGGAAGGTCCGGTTTCCGGCAACAGCAGTACCCCACGGAGGCATAGAGGATATGCTTGAACATCCCAAGCACTGTGTATACACCGCCCGGCATCTTTGGGCGGCAGTGGACGAGAAGTCTGGCATGGCGACCATCGGCATGACCGAGGAATTGGTCGAGATGCTGGCCAAAATCCAGACTCTTGACATGCCGATGGTTGGCGACGAACTGGATATGGATACCTACTGTATCCACCTTCACCTGCGGACCCGGATCCACCACCTGCGGTCTCCGCTTTCGGGGCGGGTGGTCGAGATCAATCGGGATGTCCTCGACAATCCGGGACTGCTTTCCATAAGTGCGTACGGGAACTTCCTGTACCGCATGGAGTTCGACGAGCCAGGCGAGATTGAAGTGCTGATGAGCGCCGTCCAATACGGCAAATACCTCGACCGGCTCTAGGGTACTTTCCCGCATGCCCGTTTCGCAAGCCTCTCCCTGCCGACCCCTCTGGGCGCTGGACATCGCCGCCGCTGGCACTCTCCTCGTCTGCGGGCTGGTGTTCCTGCCCGGTGCTGGGCGTACTCCGCTGGGGGATTTGAGTGGCCTGTTGGCCGTGCCCGCGTGGGGTGCCTGCCTTGGTGTGCTTCTGCTCAGGGGGTGTGCTCGTCCCCTCTTCCGCCTCAAGCTGGCGGCCCTGGTGGTCGCGGGCCTCGCGCCCTTCGCATCCTGGGGAGTCCGCTTCAGTGGCAGTCTGTTCCTGGTCGCCAATGGCACCCTGGCCAGTTTCGTCGGTGTGTGGTTTCTGTTCGAGGTGGCCGAGATGGTCGCGGCCGAGGCGGAGCGGCTGCGAAATCCGGGGCTGGTTGCCGCCGCCCGCAAGGGAATCGTCTATCTGCTCTACTTCCTGTTGATTCCTCTCGCGGCCCTGCACGTGTCCTTCGCTCTCTCCTGTTTCGTGGGGCGCGCGGCAATCGTCGAGGACCTCCGGGAATCCTGGCATCTCATACCCACGCCCATGCGCTGGCTGCCGTTGCTGCCCGTCGCCAACGTCGCCCGGCTCCTCTGGCTGCTGCGCGGGGCGCTCTGGTCCCACGCCACCACCGAAATCGAAGGGGAATGACATGTCCACCTCCACCCAACTCATTGTCGCCCTCGATGTGAACACGTCGGCTGAAGGGCTGGCCCTGGTCGACCGCATCGGCGATGCCTGCACCTGGTACAAAGTGGGCAAGCAGCTCTTCACCCGCTATGGCCCGGACATGGTCCGCCAGCTCAAGGACCGGGGCAAGAAGGTCTTTCTCGATCTCAAGTTCCATGACATCCCGAACACCGTTCGGGAGGCCGTCCGCTCCGCTGCCGCCGTCGGCGCCGACATGACCAACGTCCATGCCGCCGGTGGTGCCGCCATGCTTGCCGCCGCCGCCGAGGGCGCGCAGGAAAGCGACGTCCTGCTCATCGCCGTGACCGTGCTCACCAGCATGGACGAGGCCGAGCTTGCCGGGGTCGGCATCACCGCCAGTCCCCGCGAGCAGGTCGTCCGCCTCGCCCAGTTGACCCAGGGCAACGGCGTTCCCGGTGTCGTCTGCAGCGCCCTGGAGATCGAGCCCCTGCGCCAAGTCTGCGGTAGCGACTTCGTCCTCGTTGTCCCCGGTATCCGCCCCGCCGGTTCCAGCACCGACGACCAAAAGCGGGTGATGACCCCCGGCCAGGCAGCCGAGCAAGGCGCGGACTTCATCGTGGTCGGTCGGCCCATCCGCTGCGCCGACGACCCCGCCGCCGCCGCCCGCGCCATCGTCGCCGAACTCGCGGGCTGAGATCAAGCAGGACTACTCCGCAACGATCTCGTAGTAGATTGTGCCGTGCGCCCCGATTGGGAACTCGAGCGCGCCGAGCCCCGTCACCGTCGGGACGCGTGCCTTGCGCCTGCCGCTGAGAGGGTCGAGGGCGTGGATCACGTAGTCCTCGGGTCGCATGCTCCGCCAGCCAACCGTGCCGCAGACCGGCTCTGCCATGACAGGGCCCTTGCCCATGTCGTGCAACTCGCCACGCAGACACTTGGTGTCCGCATTGCGCGCATTGGCCACAGCCACCAGCAGAACACGGTTCGATTCCGCCAACGGGAGGCCGTCCAGGGACGTCGCCCCCACCGTCGCGAACGGAGTCAGCACCCTGGGGGCAAGGACGCCCATCACCTCCCCCATGTCCGCCAGCGCGGGCAGGTTCCCGGTCACCATCTGCGTCCGCGGCGTGTTCACCACCAACAGATCCCGGCCCGTATCGCGACGAATCTCGCCTGTGTCCGTCATCATCACCGATTCCGTGCAGTCCTTCGCCCCCAGTCGTTTGATCGCGTCCAGGTAGGCCGCCGTCCCCGTCTGGCCCTCGGGCCGCACCATGGGCCATTCTGCGGGCGTCTCCGCGCCCAACTCGATCTCTACCCGCCCCAGGCCGGGGAGGAAGCGAAGGCTGTCCACGACCGATTGGTTCTCCCACACGCGATCCATCCCGTAGCGCACCCGAATCGTGCGCTTCGCCACCCCGATGTCCCCGCGCCGGTAGGCGATGGCGCAGAGCTGGGACAGGCCCCAGGTCGCCGGGTCCGTCTGCTGCGAGTGCACCAGAATGCCCGGCTTGTCCCGGAAGCGCAGCCACGTTCCGCTGTCGAAGGAACCCGTGGCGCAGTAGAAGAGCAGCGCATCCCAGTCCTGATAGGCCGAGTAGGCCGTCATGAAGGGCAACCCTTCGCAACGGAAGTCATTCGGGAAACAGTAGTTCCACTCGCTCGCCACGACCGGCTTCCCCTTCAGCTTGGCTCGCGCAAAGCTCGGGATCATGGACAGCCCGGTGATGCCGCTGCGCACCGCCGAGTGGTTGCTGTAGGTCATGGGGCGCGCCCGCACGTTCGGATGGGCGGCATAGGCATGATCGTTCATGTAGTCCATGTTCTCGCTCGCCCACAGGTCGCCCAGCGTGAAGGTGATGTTCGTGCCACAGATCGGTGCCTTCACGCCAAGCCCGACCAGAAACGCCTTCATCCGCTCCAGGTAGGCCTTCTGCATCTCGGCCGCAAACCGCCGACCCTCCGGCCCATCCTTGGCCAGCGTGTCCGGCAGCTCCCGCTTCGCCAATCCCTGTCTGCCCAACCACTCCTGCCAGCGCTTCTCCAACTGCTCGTAGTAGGGCGACGGGAGCCTCGACCGCAAGGTCCCCCACGACATAGTCAACGAACACTCGTTCGTGATCTCGTAGAGTGCGATGCCCGGATCGTCGCAGAGGCGCAACCCAGTGTACGGATTCTTGTGGGTGAAGAGCATCCGGGCCAGTTTCTGCGTGGCCAGGATCAACTCCTCGTCGAACAACGCCGCCAGCTTCAGCTTCTCCGTGGGCAGCTTGCGGCCCACGAGTCGGCTGAACAGCATGCCATCATTCAGATCCATGTAGCTGTAGATCCCGTTCTTCTTCAGTTCGGCGATGAAGAACTCCATCTGGTCCAGGCGCTTTGGATCAAGGGTCCCATCCGGGGCGATCAGCGTATCGTCGTAGACCGCATACAGATGCAGGCGCACCATATTCACGCCCTGGCGCGCCAGCGCCCGCGCGATGCCCGGTGCGTCCTCCTTCACCGGGAACGGTCCCCGCAACGCCGCATTCGTCCCCCAGAACCGCACCCGCTTCGTGGGCTTTTTGGTGAACACAAAATGCCCATCGCGAACCTTCAGGAACCCCAGCGTTCCCGCTGGTCCCTGATTCAGGAAGCTCGCATCCAATGCCGTCCCGGTCTCGATCCCGTCTCGCCAGGCGATCGGGCAGGCAGACCAGTCGGTCATGTCTAACGGCTTGTCCGAGCGATCCGCGTAGACCTGGTCCAGCAACGTCGTTTGCTCCCTAGTCAGCGCCTCCGCCCGCACCGCCGTTGCGGCGAGGAGAATCGGCACCGATCCCCTGTTCAGCGACCGCATCTGCACGTTCCGCACCACCTTCTCCGGTTGCGGATTGCGCCACAAGGCCAGATAGACGCCGACCTGGGTTTGCCCATTGGCCCCCTCCCATGCCAAGCGCCCCACCCCCGGTTCCGTCGCGCCCCACCAGTCGCGCACATCGAATCCGTAGCGCACTGGCACTCGCGCCGTCGTGTCGTCTGTGTAGGACACCAGATACTCGGCAATCTCTTCCCCCCGTTTGGCGCTCCATGCCGCCGTGTGCAGGAATCCCACCCTCTCCACCTTCGCACCCACCGATATCGTCGCTGATTCACTCGGGAAAGCGGGCCGCTCCGTGCCTCGCAGAACGATCACCTTCTCTCCCACTTCGTACGGCATCCCCAGGAATGTATGCCGACCCGCCTCGAACTGCCGCAAGTCATTCTCGCCTTGGTCCGTCCAGCCGCCCTTGCCATCGTCTGCCACCTCGTCTCTCAATCCTCGGTTCCCCACCTTCGCCACCCCCAACGGCAGGAAAGCGGCGGCCCTACTCGGCTTGGCGGTGAAGGCGATCCTCTGCGTTCCCTTCCAGCCCTTCGCCGGATCATACGGCGGCGCGACCCGCAACCGGAACGTCTTGGCCCACTCCACATTCCGCATATCGTCGAAACTCCACGGCACCGTCGAGCCACTCACGTCCAGTTCCCACTCGCCCGCCAGCCCCGAGAACGCAAGTCGCTCCCTGCTGCGTTGCACATCATGCGTTTCCTCCGTCACTGGCAGACTGTCGAACCCCTCTCGCGGCACCCTTACTGTCAACTCCAGATTCCTCCCCTTCGGATCGGGCTTCAGCTCCACCTCCCACGTCACCACGACCGGTGGCCCAGAGACCACCGTCCGCACGACCTGCCCCAGGGGGGATTCATAGGTCGCCACCACCTTCCCGGTTGTGCGCGTGACCTTGGGCTTCGCGCGAAGTGGCGAATCGAGCGCCTGCCACTTTTCATCCATCAGCAGCACCGAGTCGCCCAGGAACGTATCCATTCCCCCGTAGGAGATCGCCAGTCCACCCCCGCTGCCAACCCGCGCTGTCTGTCCCCGGGCCGTCCCGGCCAGCAGCGCCCCAACCACCAGAAGACTACGCAACGCGCTCATTCTCGCTCCTTCGTCCGTATCTTGCGCCACCACCTCCCACCCGCCATCCTCGCCTTCCCGCACCATACCCCGCTCCGCCTTGACTCGCCCCCTCTGCCGAACGATATTTCCCCTTCCCAGCACGCCCGTCCGATCCCGGACGGCCCCCATCGGAGGGGTGGCTGAGTGGCCGAAGGCTACGGTCTTGAAAACCGTCGTTTCGCAAGAAACCGTGGGTTCGAATCCCACCCCCTCCGCCAACTTCCGAACGCCCGCACGAGCGGGCGTTTTTCGTTGGCGTTGGTGGGATGAGAACCCACCGGGTTCGACCGCGAGCGCCAGCGAGCAGAGGCTGCACGCACGTGCAGCAGTAACGACGAAGGAGGAACGTCACCGCCGTCCGCCCTGGGGGGACGGCAGAGGCCGCACGAACGTGCAGCAGTGACGGCGAAGGAGGAACGCCACCGCCGTCCGCCCTGGGGGGACGGCAGAGGCCGCACGAACGT
>JABGQJ010000489.1 GCA_018648945.1 Victivallales bacterium | reverse complement strand
CCTACCGGCGGGCCGTCGGCAGGATGCTCGTCGCCAAATGGAGACGCTACGACCTGGAAGGCATCCCCGACGAAGCGAACCAGCTCAAGCTCTGGCTGCGGGAGACCGACCAGATCGAGAAGTTCCTGAACAACCAAGACAAATAGGCGGCTCCATCCCGAAAGGCAAGGTGATCGGTTGGGCATCGCGAAACACCGTCGGCAAGCGAAACGGCACGCAAATAACCAAGCAGGCCGGGGCAGGGCCCGCCAAGCGGGATCGACCACCCACCACGCACTGCACGGGACAGTAAGCCAAAGCCCGGCGGAGGAACCACGAAGTGCACGAGATGCCTAGCGCCAGCCCCGGGATGGAGCCGCCTCCTCCCCGTTCCGGAACCGATCCGCGACGTTGTTTTGGGCCGAGCGCACGTAAACCATAAGGGAGCACCGGTTCCCCCCTCAAGTCGCCCCGCAAAGCGGGGGCCGGGCACAGCCGCTCTTCGCCACGGACCAGCCGATCCCGACACCTTTCGGACCCGAGCGCCTCAGAGAACCGACAACCCCCGCGAAAAACGCACCAGGCGGGGAGACGTGGGACCTTGTTGTGCCAAGAATCCGGGAAAAGACTTGACAATCAGAAGATACACTGTCCCCTATTCTCGCTTGTGTCGGACAGACCACTGTCAAGGCGACCCCCGGAAGGACCCGATGGCGGGGGTAGGTCGGATGTGATACGCCCTAGGTACCACATGCGGATCGTGCTTGGGGCTTCCCCGACCGGGACCAACTTGATACCGGAAGAGAGGACACTAAGCTGCGGCAGTGTAATCCTCAGGATGGATTCGGGCCGTTGTCCGGCGAGTTGCGTTGGAACCGGCAGGCAAATGGCGGCAGGCGATGAACTGGATTGTTCGGCTGGTAACGTGGGCTCGTGGGAGGGTCCGTGTGTCGGCAGGCAAGGAGTTGGTTCTGACCATTCCAGGTCCCGAGAAGATCCCGCTCCGGATGAAGCAGATTCCCGCCGGAACGTTCGTCAGTGGGTCGTCCATGGCTGAGAAGGACCGCGAGGACAACGAAGGACCGGTGCACGAGGTAGCGATCAGCAGGCCTTTCCACATGGGCGTCTTCGAAGTGACCCAGGCCCAGTGGGAGGCGGTGATGGGCACCAACCCGTCGAGATTCAACGGGAAGCCCGCCAACCCCGTCGAACAGGTTTCCTGGGAGGATTGCCAGGAGTTCGTCAGGAAGCTGAATGGCATGGGCATCGGCACGTTCCGGCTGCCCACCGAGGCCGAATGGGAGTATGCCTGCCGGGCCGGCACGAAGACAGCCTACTCGTTCGGGGATGGAGCCGGCAAGCTGGGGAAGTACGCCTGGTACCGCGACAACTCGGGCTCTACGACCCACGAGGTCGGGACGAAAAAGCCGAACCCGTGGGGTCTCTACGACATGCACGGCAACGTGTGGGAATGGTGCAGCGATTGGTATGCCGACTACAGCATGGACAAACAGACGGACCCGAAGGGCGCTGCCGACGGGTCCTACCGCGTGGAACGCGGCAGCTGCTGGGAGTTCTCGTCCTGGCACTGCCGTTCGGCGAGTCGCAGCAGGGTGCCGCCGTCGTTCCGGTACTCCGGCTTGGGCTTCCGCCTCGTGAGGGCGGTCGAATAGCGTTGCTATTCGGGACGTTTCCGTCCCTCGTTGCGGCCCGATGGCCACCATGCAGAGGACATGCATGAGGGGGCATATGCGAAGATGTGCGAAGGCCGAAAAGGTACTGTGGCGGTTTTGACGGCTGAGCAACTACAGACGAAACCGCGCCGTATTTTACAGTAAGGACAACACACGCCCGTCTCGCACCCTTGACCTCCACACCTATGAGGTGTAATATTCTGCGCAGGACTTCCTTGGATCGCGTTACCCGCAAGGCGGAGCAAGGCGAATGAGGACAAGACACATGCTACGAATGGCCGTGCTGTTTGCGGCATTTCTTGCCCGGCAGGCGACAGCCGTGGAGTTTGCGCTGGAGTTGGTTCCCGGCTGGAATCTCGTGTCGGTGCCCATCGCGCCGGACGATTCGCGTCCGGATGTCGTGTTCCAGGGGACGATCGAGGGCACTGTCTGGGAGTACGCCCCCGATCTGGGTTACTACGTGGAGGCGGAGGAGATCCAGCCGGGCCGGGGCTACTGGGTCTACGCGCCCGCGCTGCCCGACCGCGCCGAGGATCGTCTGCCGCCGCTGACCGTGACCGGTTCGAACGTCCGGGGCGAGACGGTTCCCCTAAGCACGGGCTGGAATCTGCTCGGCCCGATCAGCTACGAACCCTATGCGGCGCTCCCAGCCCCGCTCAAGCTCGAATCCGGGGCGCGCGGCCAGACCGGGCCGGTCTGGGCCTGGCGGGACAACCGCTACTATGAAACGGACTCTCTTCCCTGCGGCGCGGGTGCCTGGGTGCGGAGTCCCGAGGCCGGTATCGTGCGCGTTTCGCCCAACCCCGTGTTCGCGGGCGCGGTCATGGCCTACTCGCCCGAAGTCGGCGAGGCCCGCGCGCACTGGCCCGACGCCACCGACGATCGCACGGTGCCGGAGCAGATGCTCTATCGGGTCTATGCCGCCACGGCCCGCCGCACCGGATTGGTCGACGACGCCAATCTGGTCCAGACCGTCGTCGGTGCCACCCAGGCCGAGCTGTCCGGCCTGACGCCGGGCGCCACCTACGGGATCGTCGTCGTGGCCGAGGACGGGGCGGGCAACCGCAATTACTTCAACCGCACCGTGCTCGCGGTTCCGGTCATGGAGGTTGCCAACGTTATGGCCAAGACGCCGCGCGACATCGCGGCGGAGGGCATCGAAGTCGCTGGCGTGTCGCCGGACGGGGCGGTCGTGACCGTGGCCAGCGCGGGCGACCTGGCTGTCGACGACCTCATCGTGTTCGACAACCCGAACGGCCAGGGGCTGAAGCGCATCGTGGCCGTCGATCCCACCCGCGACGGGGTGGAGCTGACCACGGTGGACGCCTGTCTGGCCGAAGCGGTCGACACTGGCGTCGTGTGCAGCTCGCTGGTGGTCGATGACATGAATGGGCTGGTGCCAACCGGCGCGACGCGCGACGGCGCACTGGTCTATCGTGATCCGGCCGGTGCCTTCCAACTGACCCGGCAGTGCGGCGACGGGCAGGGGGCATCGCGTGACGAGGTGGGGGTAATCGAGGGGCGCTACGAAGGGGAGGCGGATCTGGGCAGCGGGCTGAACGTGGGGTACGGCATCGGTTTCAAGCCGACCATCGACACCGAGGCACGCTTTGAGTGGCTTTCCCTGAAGTATTGCCGGATCGTGGCGACGGGTGAGTTCAGCCTGGACGCCTGGGCCAAGTACGAGCTGGCGGGAGAGCTGAGCTTCAACCCGAAGAAGAAGCTGTTCGGCGTCAGTCACACCTTCCACTACTGGGTCACTCCCCTATACGTATGGCAGGAAGTGGGACTGGATTTCTACGCGGAGATGGAGGTGACGGCTGCGGGCGCGTTGAACATGGAGGCGGTCTACAGCGCCGCGAAGATGGTCCAGATCGGGGTCGAGTACGACGACGGCGCGTGGAGCACGATCACCAGCGACGGTTTCACCCAGAGCGTGACCTTCGATGTCCAGGCGGAGGGGATGCTGCTGGCGACGGTGAAGATCTACCCGGTGCTTCGGACCAAGTTCTACTCCAGCCTCGCCGCCAGTCTCTACGTCGAGCCGACCCTCCAGTTGGACTCCCACATGCGCTTCCTCCCGCTGCCGGCCGAACTGACGAAGTTCGACGTCGACTTCCTGGTCAACTCCCATGTCGAGGCGGGCTTTGACATCTTCGATTGGGGGAAGACCTGGACCAGTCCGACGTGGACCATGCTCGACGTTCCCATCTTCAGCCTGCCGAAAGTCCAGTTCGCGAGCCCCCCGGGCACGGTGGGCACCGATCAGCCGACAGCTTTCACGCTGGCTGTCACCGATGGCGAGAGGAACCCTGTGGCGGCGGCGGGCATCGAGTGGTGGGTGGAAGCGGCCTCGGCGCGACGCGGTGTCCTACCGACCATCGTGCCGGCGGCAGATCGACTCTCGGCGACCGTCACCGCGGCAGAACCCGGCGAGTACCGCCTGTGGGCTTCAGTCTGCGGCTCGGGCTCCCTCGCCCCACTCGCCCCGTTGGGCAAGCGCTATGCCTCGACTACCTTTGTGGTCCAAGACCCCCACACGGTGATCTTCGCGCTCGGCGCTCACGGTACCTGGACCGGCGGAGGAGCGCTGGTGCAAGAGGTGACGCACGGTGACGCAGCGGTCGAGCCGGAGTTTGACATTGCCGTCGGTTGGGAGTTCACTGGTTGGGACGCGGAGTACGAAATCGTGACGGGTGACTTGACCGTCACCGCCTTGTACAGAGCGCAACCCCCGCCCCCCGCCGCCGAATTCGCGCTGATCCCCGGCGGGACGAACAGCGGGACGGACCCGGACTTCGGCGCGTATTCCCTGACTGTCTCGGCGTTCTACATGGGGCGGACGGAGGTGACCAAGGCGAAGTGGGATGCGGTGCGCGCCTGGGGCCTGGCCAACGGCTACACCGACCTGCCGGCGGGTGCTGGCCAGGGCCAGGATCACCCGGTGCATTCGGTGAGCTGGTACGACGTCGTGAAATGGTGCAACGCGCGCAGCCAGATGGAGGGCCGCGCGCCCTGCTACACGGTGTCGGGCAGCGTTTACAAGACCGGGGAGAGCGACAGCGTGGCCTACGCCGCCTCGGCCTCCGGCTACCGGCTGCCCACGGATACGGAGTGGGAGTACGCGGCGCGCGGCGGTCTCTCAGGCAAGCGCTTCCCCTGGGGCGACACGATCACGCATAGCCAGGCGAACTACGTGAGCTATTCAGTGTTTCCCTACGACGTCAGCCCAACGCGGGGCTACCATCCGGACTACTTCGTCAGCTCGCACGCCACATTCACGAGTCCGGCGGGATCGTTCGCCGCCAACGGCTACGGCCTGCACGACATGACAGGCAATGTGTGGGATTGGTGCTGGGACTGGCACCCAGTTTCTGTTGGCTCGTCCCGCGCGGTACACGGCGGTGGTTGGGGCTACCGCGCCGACTACTGCCGCGTCGGCCGCCGCGTCTGGGTCCCCCCGGCCTGGCGCGCCTCCTGGTACGGCTTCCGGGTCTGCTCCGCTGCCCCAGTTCAGTAGGGAGGTATCCATGTCCGGTTTCCTGAGCGACGCGCAGCGGATTGGAGTGAAACGGGCGAAGGCGGGCGGAGCCGCCGGAGCCGGGGCGCTCCACGCAGCGGCGCGCCGGGGGATGCAAGGGGGCTTGCCCCCTTGCCGGGTCCGCGTTGGCGAGATGGGCGCATGCAGATAGGGACATTCACCATCCCGGTTCGCGACGACGGCGGCGGCTGGAGCCACTCGCCCTGGCACTGCCGCTCGGCGAATCGCCACATGACCCAGCCGATGCTCCGGAGCTGCGATAGAGGCTCCCGCCTCGTGAGGGAAGTCCAATGGCCTTGCCACTCGGGCCGCTTCCGTCCCCGCCCGAGTCCGAGTAGCTTTCCTGCGTTGCCTGTAGAAGAGGCTAGCCCTGCCCATTACCCACAAGTTACTCCTAAGAACTTCACACATCGTTCAGCAGGAACCCTTCGCATAGCACCATCAGTGTCGCGTGTCCCCGCCAGATGAGCTCGTGTCCGGGCGGCGGATCTCCGGTTCTGCCAAGATACCCCCCCATTCGCGCGAGCATGCGCACAGCGTTGCCGACGGTGGTCAGCGGGGTCAGGCCTTTTTTTTGGCGTAGCGGCTGAGCACCAGGATCTCGGTGTGGGAGAACAGTACGTCGGCAGGCAGTTCGGGGGCCTCTCTGCCGAGCAGCGTCATGAGCATGATGCGCCAGGCTACGACCATGTTGATGGCCATTGCCCGTCTGATGCGGTCGGCTGTCTTGTACTTCATGTCCTCGACGCGGCAGCCGGACTTGAGTACGCGATGCCAGTCCTCGATACGCCAGCGCAGGCAGTAC
>JABGQJ010000488.1 GCA_018648945.1 Victivallales bacterium | reverse complement strand
TTGCGGAGGAATGCCTTGTAGTAGAAGATCCAGCTCTTCTGGTCCGTGACAACACGACCGGAGTTAGAGACGAACTTCTCCTTGGTGTTGCCCTTGCCATCGGGCCCGGTCTTGGAGCCGATCACCTCGAAGTCGACGCGCCCGGTCTTCTCATCGACGGCCAGCACCCGGGCAGTCCAGTCCTCGACGAGCAGGGGCGCATTCCACGACATGCTCCGCAGGGCAGGCCAGTAGTGGCCCCACATCTTGGTGGATGGTGTCATGGCATAGCACGCGGGGAATTGGGAGGGGCGCTTGCCGTCGAGAAACACCTTGGCTGCCCCTGGGGTGGCGGCGGTGGGATCGGCGATCACATCGACGCGGTTGCCCTCGAAGGTCAGTTCCAGGGCACCATCTGCCGTCCGCCGGACCTCAGGACTGTCGGCCGGGATGTCGCGCACCCGGTCCTGCCAGTCTGCTGCCGTCTCCGTGCTCGTGTAGTTCAGGTAGGGCTTCACGAGTGCCGCGAGGAGGTGCTGCCCGGTGCTGTTGGGGTGGATACCGTCAGCAAGCATGCTCTTGGCCTGGAGGCCGTGCTTGTCCAGATAGGCCCGCCAGCGGGGCCGGATGTCGCCAAGCTCGCATTTGTACTTCGCCGCGATCTCGCGCAACCGATCGGCATGGTGGTCGTCTCCCTGGCCAGCCTTGATGACCGCAGGATCGTCCCAGGGCGTGTCGCCGGCCAGCTTCCTGGGCCAGCGATAGTGGGGGGTCCAGATCAGGATGTCGGCCGTCGTGCGCCGCCGCGTCCGGGCGATGATCTCTTCGAGCTCCCCGGTGTCGTCGCCGCCGTAGACATGGAAGATCATCAGATCCGGATAGAAAGGGTAGAGGTCGAATTTGGCGCAGTTGATCAGAACCGGGGCCGTGTGTCCGCCACGGGAGTGATTCGCAATCTCCAGGTCCGCGTCGGGAAACTGCTTGCGAAGGTACTCCCCCACCTCGTTCGACCACGGCCCACGCGAGATGGACTGCCCGTAGAACAGCACCTTAACCCGGTTGTGCTTCTTGGGCGTGCTGGTGGCCATCAAGGTCATGGCCCGCTGAATCCTGGTGCCCAGAGCCTTCGCATTGGCTGGCGGATCAGGCGGCGCCGGCAGGCCTGCGGCCATGGTGGATACGGTCAGAGCAGACAGAAGACACGCAAGACGGCAAATGGATGGCATGATAAGTCCCCGGTTCCTGGAGGTCGCCAGACGGTAACCCCATATAGCGATCCCACAGTGCCCGGTCAAGTTCGCCGGCTCGTTTCGGTTTGAGAACGCGAGCAAGGCGATGGCGGGCTGGCATCGGCTCGGGGGCAACACTACCTTGGTGCGTACCAAGTCTCTCAGCATATCTCAACCCAGCCGATCCTGATTGGAGCATCCCATGCAGAACGCAGCCACCAGCGATCAAGCCCCCAACTCCTGCTGCAACGGTACCCCGATCGGGGTCATCACCTACAGCTACCGCTCCTTCCCGTGCGACGCCGAGAACCTGCTCAAGTATGTGACTCAATGCGGCGTCAGCTCCATCGAGCTGATGAGTTCCACGATCGAGCCCTTCGCCGGCATGCCCACCGGCGACGATGTCGATGCAGCAGCCCTGCTGGAGTGGCGGACCTCGGTCTCGATGGAGCCGTTCGCGGCCCTGCGGAAGATGTTCAACGACGCCGGCGTCAACATCCATATCGCCAAGTTCGGCGATATCGGCAACGCCGGCATGCCGGACGCACAGATCGAATACTACTTCCAAGTTGCCAAGACACTGGGGGCAAAGGGGATCACCCGCGAACTATCCGAGGAAGCGGCACAGCGGCTTGGCCCCATGGCCGACAAACACGAGATCATGATCGGCTTCCACAACCACACCCAGATCACCCCGACCACCTACGATGGCTCCATGCTCTCCTACGGCAGGTACCTGGGGATCAACCTCGACATCGGCCACTTTGTCGCGGGCACGAACTGCTCCCCAATCCCGATGATCGAGAAGCATGCCGACCGGATTCTCAGCATCCATCTCAAGGACCGCAAGGTCAACAACGGCCCCAATATGCCCTTCGGGCAGGGGGACACCCCAGTTGCACTGACCCTGCAGTACCTGAAGCAGAATGGCCTGTCGTTCCCGGCCGACATCGAGCTGGAATACGAAATCCCGAGCGATTCGGATGCCGTCCAGGAAGTCGCCCGCTGCGTGCAATTCTGCAAAGAGGCACTCGCCTAGCCTGGATCATCCAGGCGAATCTACCACGATTCCCGGTTGCGGGACGGCGATGCCGTTCCCCCAGGGCACGAGAACCTTGTCCAGAAAATAGACGGAGCACTATGAAGATCATCAAGTTCGGCGTCTGCGGAATCGGTCGGATCGGCAAACAGCATTGCCGGATTTTCTCGCAAGACCCGGAGAAATACGAACTGGTTGCGCTTTGCGACGTGGATCCCGCGCGACTCAGGGCCATGGCGGACGAGTTTGGCGGGGAAGGCTACTCCGACTTCGCAGAATTCCTGTCCGATCCTGACATGGAACTGGCGATCATCGCCACCCGTTCCCTGGATCACGCCCGGAACGCCGCGCAGGCTCTCGCCGCCGGAAAGACGGTTCTACTGGAGAAGCCGATCGGGGTGACCGCCGAGGATTACCAGCTTCTACAGCGGCTCGATAAGGAATACCCCGGCAAGCTCTACTTCGGTCACAACCACCGTTTCGAGCCGGCCTTCGCAAATGCCCAGGACATCATCGCCGCAGGCTTGCTGGGCAATGTCAATGTGGTGAAGCTCTGCAAGCATCATCAGTTTATGCGCCGGAACGACTGGCAGATGCGGCTGGACTGCGGTGGCGGTCAGCTCAGCGTATGGGCTCCCCACCTGATCGACCAGAGCCTGCAACTCCTCGGTGCCCCGGTGCGGGAAGTGTGGAGCTATTTGCGGCGCATCCTGACGCCGGGCGATGCCGATGATCATGTGAGAATCTCGATCGCTGGCGAGAACGATGTGGTTGCCGAAGTGGAGATCAGCAATTCGGTGGCGCTGGAAAGCCCCTACTGCACGATCTATGGCGACCGTGGCACGCTGGTCTATGGACAGGGCCAGAAGAACATCCGTCTCAAGTATCTCGATCCGCAATTCCGCTGGCCCGAAGCCGCTGCCGATGCCGGAACACCGGTGTTGGGGAACCCAATGAGCGCCGACGCGAAACTCCCCTGGATTGAGGAGACCCGCCGGGTCGAGCCGGACACGAACATGTGGGAGTACGTCGAGATCGAGATCGCCAGGCATCTGCACAATGCCCTCCGCAACAACATCCCCTTCCCGGTCACGAGCGCCGATGCGCTGGAAGTGGTCCGGGTTACCGAACTCGTGAAGAAGCAGAATCCGCAATTCAACTGGGTCGGGTAGAGACTACGATGAAGAAGATCAAGATTGGCCAGATCGGCATTTGCCACGAGCATGCCTCGGCGAAGATCGGGGCGTTGCGCAAGCTGCCGGACACCTACGAGATCGTCGGTGTGGTGGACGATCGCCACACAACTGCGGCCCGGTTTGCCGGGGACAATCTGGCCCCCTACAAGGGCCTGGCCTGGATGACCGAGGAGGAACTGTTCGCCACGCCCGGGCTTGAGGCGGTCATCGTCGAGACCCCGAATCTGGACTTGGCTCCCACCGCGCTCCGCTGTCTGGAGCGAGGCCTGCACATGCACATGGACAAGCCGGCCGGCGACGACCTGGCCCTCTTCGACAGACTGCTGGCCGGTTGCCAAGAAAAGCGGCTGGCCCTCCAACTGGGCTACATGCTTCGCACCAACCCGCCACTCATGCTCTGCCAGCATGCGGTCCGGAAAGGTTGGCTGGGCGATGTCTTCCAGATCCAAGCCGACATGAACCACAACTACGGCGGCGAGGCATACCCAGCCTACATGGCGAATTTCACCGGTGGTATCATGTACAACCTGGGCTGCCACCCCATTGATTGGGTCGTCTCCTTGCTCGGGCGTCCGGACAACGTGACCGCCTTCCCGAAAGCCATGCCCGGTGTGGCTGCCAACATCAACACCAACGGCCTGGCCGTCATCGAGTATCCCCATGCAAACGTGACGGTGCGAGCGTGCAGCAACGCCGTCGATGGGATCAAACAGCGGCGTCTAACGGTCTGCGGAACAAAGGGCACGTTCGACCTCTGCCCTCTGGAAAACTACGACGGCAACCCCATGCAGGCGACCCTGATCCTGACCGAGGACAATGAGCGCTACGATGCAGGCACGCACACGGTGGAATTCGAGGGCATGACTGACCGTTACGTGGCCCAGATGCAGGAGCTTGCCCAGGTTATCCGTGGCGAGATCGAGACCCCGTATTCCTACGACCACGACCGCCTCGTGCACGAGGTAGTCCTGGCCGCCTCCGGCTACACCGACTGGGAGTAGCCTAGGAGGGCGTCAGTGACCATGGCTACTCAAGGTGCCCAGTCCTGGGAACGCCGCCCGCCGTCGGCTCTTCGGGACGTCTGGCCGACCGCGCCAACCCGGGGGCCACGCCTGCTGACCCGCCACGGGCGGAAGATGCCGAACTGGAGTTCGGCGCTCCCAGGGGAAGGCCCGCCGACTATGGCCGGGCGTGGCGACCGCCACGGGCGACGGCTGTGGGTACATGACAGCTCTCCGGGGAACCGCTCGGGAGAGCGGCGTTCCCAGGCGGCTGTCCTCATGCCACGCCATGCGCTGGGAGGGCCTTGCGATGGCGCGCTTCGCGTCCAGGAACGCACTCCAGCAGAAACGGGGAATTGCTGGCGAGAGTCGATGCCGAGTCCTGAGGCTACAGTATGCGGAACCCGCTGAAACGGAGCCCTTCTGTGAAGAACCTGCTGTTTTGCGTCCTCTCTCTCGGCTTTGCCACGTCGCTTCCTGCGGCAGCCGTGCACCATTGGAGTTTCGAGGACGACACACTTGCTCCCGGTGGCGCGCTCGCTGTGTTCGAGAAGGGAGGCAAGCCGGTCCATGCAGAGGACGTCGTTGGCAGTCAGATCTGGGATGGTGGCAGCTACACGTTGGCGCTGAAGGAGAACCGGCGGTCGGTCCACTTCGCCCCGGTCCCGGTCACGAAGCTGGCCCCCGTTGGTGGCGAGATCCGCTTCCCCAGTGGCAAGCAGTTCCGGCTTCCCAGCCTGACGGTGGAGTGCTTTGTCCGCGTCGAGAAGCAGCTTGCCAGGTTCGCGTTGCTGGTCAGCAAACGCCGGGGAAATGGTTCGACCTGGAGTCTGGCGATCAACCCGCAGGGCGTGGTCTCCGTGCGGTTCGACACGCAGCAAGGCGACTCCAGAGTGGGGTTCAACCGCACGGTATCGACTGGAACAAGGGTAGATGGTGGCGAATGGCACCATGTGGCGATGACCTTCGACCATGCGTTGCGCGAATGCGCCCTCTACGTGGACTACAGGCTCTGCAAGAAGGCAACGCTGCACGGTCCCCTGGTCTATGACGAAGCCGAGCTCACCATTGGTCGCGGCCTGAATGGCTGGATCGACGAGGTGCGAATCTCCGATGGGGTTCTCCACCAAGAACAGTTCCTGCGTGCGACCCAGTTCTTCAGTGACTCCCTGGTTCTCGGCAAGAAGAAGCACGAAGTCATGCTTGACCTGACCCCCACCCGGGTGCAGAGCTCCGTCAGCCTTGGCTGGAAGAAGGTGGGGACGCTGAAACCCAAGTCGGTGGACGAAATCCCCGGCGACTTCTGGTCCCTGGGGTGTGAGACGCTGGATCGCGACCTGGCCGATTGGGATGCCTACAAAGGCTATCTCAAGCCATTGGGCATCAAGCGTATCCGTTTGCAGGGAGGTTGGAACAAGACCGAGAAGAAGAAGGGCGTGTACGACTTCGCGTGGCTGGACCATATCGTGGACAGCGCCCACGAACTTGGCCTGGAGGTCTGTCTTGAGACGTCCTACGGGAACCGGCTCTACGAGCCCCGGGCCGGCCTCGGCCCAGGGGGGACTCTCCCGGCGGG
>JABGQJ010000487.1 GCA_018648945.1 Victivallales bacterium | reverse complement strand
CGTCCACCCGAATGGGCTTCGTAGTAACTAATGCGGGGCATCCGTGCGGGATTTCGCGCGCCGCCGGGGAAGTTGGGTTAGGCAGAGACCCCGTTCGGCAGGGGGCCATCGCCCCTCCCAGAACACAGAAACCCCCTTTCCGGGCTAGCCGGAGAGGGGGTTCGGGGAAGCGAAACGAGGGCGTGGGCTACGGCAGGTTGACGGCCTGACCAGTGGCGGCACTTTCGCGGATCGCGATGACGACCTCGAGGACTTGGCGGGCCATGTAGGGAGTCACGATGGGCTCGCGGTCTTCAATGACGCAGCGGATGAAGTGCTCCTCAGGCGTCTCCTCACGGTCGGCCAGGTTGATCACGCGGCCTGCGCCTGCGCGTTCGCCGATATTGCCAGCGAGATCCACGTTGCTGCTGGCATTGACGTCCAGCACTTCCGCCTTCTGGCCATCGATGCACTTGCGTAGCGTGCCAGAACCGTCGGCAATGACACTGCCCTTGCTGCCCACGACGCCAAAGGCGCTCATCCCGGCGGGGGACCACCAACTGACTTCGCTCGTGCCCATGCCTTCGTCGAAGACAAGCACGCCTTGGCCGTGGTCGTCAGCCTGGATATTCTCGCGGACGCGGTCGGTGCAACCGAAGATGGTCTTCGGCCGCCCCCCGAACGCACACAGGAGGTCGAGATCATGGCTGGCGAAATCAAGCATGATGCCGCCACTCTTGCTTTGGTCGCCATACCACCGAGGGCGCATATCGGTGGGCATGTAGCGCTTGGTCCAGACGCTGACCAGCCGGCCCAGTTCGCCGCTGGCGAAGATTGCCTTGGCGAGCTTGTAGGGGTTGGTGAAGTGGAGGGAATAGCAGAAAGAGTTCTTGACGCCCGCCTGCTCAATGGCCGTGACGTAGCGATCCGCGGTGGCCAGATCAAGGGCGATCGGCTTCTCCGAGAAGATGTGCTTGCCAGCAGCGGCGCAGTCCACCACGATATCACACCGCTCCCAGGGACGAGTGGCATCCCAGATCACATCGACCTGATCGAGCCCCCCATGGAAGTCGTAGATCGCCGGCACACCATGCTGCGCACCCAGTTCGTCGGCCTTGTCTGGGATGATATCGCAGACCCATGCCAGGTTCACCTCGGGCATGGCCTTGAGCTTGGCTGCATGTCCCTTGCCACGACCACCACAACCAATCACACCAACGTTTAGCATCGAATATCTCCTTAGCTACGTTCGAACTCAGTACGTGCCGTCACGGAAAGGCGGTCGCCGGGACGCAAGACGTCCGGGCAACCACCCGCGACCTCGAGCTCCAGGAAGCCGCTCGTATCGCTGTAGACACTGAAGCGCACGGGCGCTCCGGCCAATTCCTCCCTCGGCGGCAAGTCGGTGATGTCGATGAACCGCTGCCCCTCGGGCAAAGGCTCCGACGTACGACGCACGCGCAAGCCATCCACGGGGTTCCGCATCTCGACCCAGGAGACGGCAGGGGAAAGGCCGATCTGGTAGCGGGCCGAGCCATCGGTGGCGGTCTGCCAGCAACTGCCCGCCTTGCACCGACAAGCGTCGCTCGGATCGTAGAGATCACGGAGCGTCCCCACCCCCGCGTCGGGGAAGCGGGCTACACAGCCCGGGCCACCGGTGAACTGGGCCAGCGACCAGGGGGCCAGCCGGCAGCGGTCTGCCGGCAGCTCGCGCGGCCCGAGGTACTCGATGGTCTCGGTCACCACCATCGCTTGCCCGTCGAGACATACATCACGCTCGAAGGCGGTGGGGACTCCCAGTCCTTCGCTGGTGATCAGATCGATCTCCGCGCGGATGGTCACGCTTCTGTTCGTGGAGTGCAGCACGGCGTAGCGGGCTCCCGTCAGGCCGGGCGGCACGCGCCAGGTCCCGGTGGCGTATTCGTAGCCCACGCGAGACCCCTCGGGGGCGGGCCAGAGCCCATCGCCGCCAGGATTGAGATACGTGTCCCGAGTCGAGGTCCCCAGGAACGCCGCGGTTCGCACGAGATGCACCAGCTCCCCGTCCAGCGCCGCGAACAGGCGCCCCTCCACATCGAGGGCCGCCAACACGGCAAAGGAGTCGTCCCCAACCACGTGATAGCGGCGGTGGGTCCGCTCACACAGTTCCACCAGTTCAGCAAGCTTCATCGTTGACCTTCCTCCGGATGCAGTGTACCGCCGTGCTTGATCTCTGTCAGGGGACGGCCTCCACTGCCTTGCCTGCGACATCGACCAGGGACAGCGGGAGCTTCAGGCAGGTCCCCAGGAGCTTGAATGGGCCTTTGATACCTTTGACGACCTTCTTCAGCCCCCCGACGAATTTGAAGCCAGGCAGTGGCGACAGAACGGTCTCGACCAGCCCAAGCGGCAGGAACAGTGTCTGCCCGACGGCGGCTGGTATTGCAGCAAGATCCTTCGCTGTCTTGAGTAGCTCTGGGGCGGCCTTCACAGCGGCGATGCCAGCGGTCACCTCAGGCGTGACTGCATGGCCGGTGTCTGCCCAGCAGAGGAACACCAACACAGCAGCCAGCAACATCGCGGAACGACGGACCATGCAACACTCCAACAGGCGGTCGGCGTAGAGAACGAGCGGAATGTCCCGAACGACCCCGAAAACTAGCTCTCCCTCGCCCGGATGCAACGGCACGTCGGATCGGGGGGAGACCTTCGGTTCGGCATGGCGACAAAACAGTCGTCATATGGCGCTTGTTGTTGTCTTCTGATATTCTCGGTCTGGCTGGTGCGCTCTCTGTTCTGACAAGTCTCCCGGGCCAGTCCATCCCCATCGGGAGATCCGCCCAGGCATCCGCGCAATGTCCTGCGAGCCGACGTCTTTTCACAGCCAATGTTGCGATGAACTGTGCAAGCCTCAGTGCCACGTCCTTCTGGTCCGTGGTCCGCCTTGACTCCAGGGACCGAGCTCACTTCCCCACTGCGGCGCCAGCCAGGGAGAACGGCAGCTTCACAAGACTCCCCAGGAGCTTGAACGGTCCTTGGATGCCCTTCGCCGCTTTCTTGAGCCCCCCGGCAAGCGTGGGGCCGGGAAGGGGGCACAGTGCGGTCTCCACAAGGCCGAGGGGCAGGTAGAGTGTCTGCCCAATGGCGCCAGGGATCTCGGCCAGGGTCTTCGCCGCTGTCTTCAGCACCTTGGGGGCCACCTTCGCGGCGGCGGCACCCGCAGCTACTTCCGGGGTGAATGCGTGCCCGGACTGCGCACTGCAGAGAAACACGGACACTGCAACCAGCAATATCGCGGGACGGCGGACCATGTGCGGCTCCAAGGGGTGGTTGGCTTGTGGAGCGGAATGCCCCGGCAAGCTTTTGAAAGGTAGTTCGGCTGCTGGCGGATGCAACAGCCACCTGACAGGCCCGCATAGGGTGGGGCTGGAGCTGAAGACAGAACGAACGGTTGAGCTCCGGTTGCGCATGCGCGGAAGGGGGCTATTGCACTCGCGCAAGATCCGCAGGGGGCGAGGCCCTGACGGGCTTCCTGGTCACCCATCTGGGAGCCGCCAGCGCGCTCTACTCCCCCGTCGCCTTCGGGCGGGGATCGTAGGCCTTCCTGCCGTTCACGATAGCGGCGCGGAAACGGGTTTCCTCCTGTTGTCGCGCCGCGTATTTTCTCTCACGGCCTTGGTCCACGGGACAGGCCAGGAAACCGGGCATGTCACCGCGAGGCCGTCCGGCTAGCACCTTGGCCCCAGCCTGGAGGATGCCGAGGGCCTCCAGATAGGCCGGGGCCGTCTTGTCCGGCAGGCCCGCTAGACAAGGGCTCAGTTCGGGACGGTCGAAGCTGACCTTGGCGCGCTGCTTCCGGCTGTAGCTGGCCAACCCGGCGAAGGGGATCTTAGTCAGTTCCGTGAGGCGTTTGACCTGCGTGCCGTCCAGAGGGGAGCGGCCAGCCAGATTGGCCGGGTATGCCGAGGCGTAGGTGGGGTAGTAGGGACCGTTGATATCGATCCAGGTGACGACCCGGGCGAATTCCTCGGGAGAGAGCTTCACGCCCTTGTGCCCCTTGCGGATTGCCTGGACCAAGGGGCTCGCGTGGGAACCCCAGGAACGAGCCTGCTGGACTTGGGCCGGCCCGCCGCCGATACAACGCACCGCCTTCGTGCGCCAGAGGTCCACATAGGAGGCATTGAAGGTGAGCTCCCGGTCCCCGGCCAGCAGTAGTTTCTTGCCAGCCGGTTTGCCGAAGTCGTGGCAACGCATGCAATGCCGGTCGAACACGGGCTGCACCTCCGCCAGGTAGTTGAAGTTGCGCGGCGCACCGTACCAACCAGCGAGGGTCGATGGTGGCCGGGTGACCGCCTCGGGGGCCACCTTGGCGACGGGCGGCGGCGCTTCGAGGCGCTTCTCGTGGCAGCCCACGCAGCCGGTCGTCTCGCCAGCCTGGACCAGCGTGCCGCTACGCATGGATTGCACCATCATGCCATTCTCGTCGAGGAGTTGGAAGTAGACATACGTATCCGCCGGGACTTCGAAGTGGGCAGAGCCATCGGCCTCGACGGGCACCGTGCCAAGGACGCGTTTCACCTCGAAAGAATGCCAATTCACCGCCGGGCAATGGACCCCCTGCCCACCCCAGGATGGATGGGTCCAGAACCGCTTCTCGGGGGATGCCACCACGCGCAGGAACTTCACCTCGCCCCGCTTCACGCCATTGAGATGGCTGCCCTGGTAGACATTGTTCACGTAGAAACGCCCAGTTGGGCGCTCGTAGCCGCGCCGCGCCGGGATCACTGGCGGGCGTGAACGCGGAGCCAAGGGCATGGGATCGTAGCAGCCCGGGGCCTCGCGCCGCAGGAGGGCCTCGTTGCCGAAGGTATCCACCACGAAAATGCCGGTCTCCTCGCCGCCACCTGCATCCAGAGTCCGGGCACAGAGAAACAGGTCGTCGGTCAGCGGATAGGGATCCTCGTAGCGGGGGCGCACCTTCTTGAACATGTCGTAATTGCCCTTGCCGGCCAACTGGCGGGCGCTGGCGGGCCAGGTGTGGACGATGGGGCGAGGGCCATCGATCCCGATCCGGCGGTCGATGAGGCCGAGCGCACCCCACGGCCGGTCGTGGCAGGAACTCAGCGTACCGATGATGCGCTGGCCGTCGGGCAGCACGCGCGCATCCAACACGGCACCAGGCGACGGGGTGTTGTTGCCCCAGTAGACCGCGTGATTCGTTCCGTCGGGGTTGACGGTCCACAGGTGGTGGTAGAGCATCTGGTTACGGTCCACATACTCCCAGCGCATGTAGAGCACGCGCCCGTCGGGCAACGGCCACGGGGTATTCTCCTGCTCGGCGTTGTTGGAGATCATGCGGATGTTGCCGCCATCCGCGTCGCAGCGGTAGAGCGTGGCCACCTGGGTCCGCCAGCAGGGCACGTAGCGGTGGCAGCGGCTGGAGCAGAACATGATGTTGCCGTCCGGCAGATAGACTGGCTCGATGTCGTTGTCCGGACCATCGGTCAGTTGCCGCAGACCCTCGCCGTCGATCCCGATCTCGTAGAGGTGGAAACTCTTGCTCGGCCCCCGGCGGTAGGAGAAGAGGACCTTCTGCGCGTCGTAGCTCAGATTGGGATCGCGGATGCCTCCCTCCGGATCGTCCAGCAAGACACGCAGCTCCCCCGTCCGGAGGTTGTAGCGACAGAGCCGGCCGCCGGGGGCAAAGGCGTAGCGCATGTCGCCCTCGATGGTAAGCGCACCCCGCGAGTAGGGCGATTCGGTCTCGCAGTAGTGCCCGAAGTTGCCGTACCAATGGTCGCGGCCCGACACCCGCTGGGCAAAGATGATCTCCTCGAAGGCGCCCGCCTCGCTGGCCAGGGCGGCTGCCAGCAGCGGCGTCTGTTCGGCCTGGAATGCCTTGGGTAGCGGCTCCTTCGCCAGCAGATTCTCCGGCAGCGGCGCAGGTAGTCCCAACACAGCGGCGGGGTCGAAGGACTGCCTTCCCACCACGGACTGCAGGAACAGACCTGTCGCCGCCTGGTCCAGCTTGTAGCCCAGGTCGCTCAGGTCAATGCCCACCGCAAGCGCCTGGAAGCC
>JABGQJ010000486.1 GCA_018648945.1 Victivallales bacterium | reverse complement strand
CGCTATCGTCCCGCACGACGGAGCCGCCCCAAGTGAGCCAGTTGTCCTGCTTGAAGCGGGCGTGCATGGGGACGGGACGAAGCTGGTCAATGCCGAGAACGGACATGGAAATCTCCGAGGGGGAGGGAAATGCAGAATGCAGGAGTCAGGAGTCGGGAGTCGGAATGCAGAAGTCGGAATGCAGAATGGGCTGGGATGAAGGGAGGGGAGGCGGGTGCCTGCTACTGCTTCTTGGCGGGGTGCTCCGGCTTGGGGGGCTTGGGCAGGCCGGCGCGCTTGCGAATGGACTCCAGGTCGAGGGCGTCGATGAAGCGGGGCAGGTTGACAAAGACACGATGGAAGCCAAAGCCGCCCTGGCGCATCTCGCGCACTGCCTCCTCCTTGGTCCAGCCTTGGACCAGCATCCGGTAGAGCGCACACATGGTGCCTGTGCGGTCGGCCCCGTGTCGGCAATGGAGGAGCACTGGTTGCCGTTTGGGGTTGGTCACGATCTGCAGGAAACGGACCACTTCCTTTTCCTCGGGATGCCAGGCCTTCATATAGATGTGCTCGTAGGCCAGTCCGGTCTCGCCGATCTCCTCGCGGTCGGAGTGGAACGCGCGCAGAGTGAGGATTGTCTCGACCCCCATTTCCTTCAGGTCCGCCATCCCCACAGCAGTGGGCTGGGCGCTCCGGTAGAGCTGATCGCTCACCTTGTGCAGGTTTGGCACTCCCTTGGCGGCCAACGCCTGTGCCCAATGCTTGGGGCGTTTTGGCTTCCCCGATTTGTCGTCGGCCGCCGCGACCCACAGGCCGCCAGCAAGGAGTGAATACACGGTGAGTCTGCGCAGGTGACGTCGCATCGTATCCTCTTTGGTTCGTCGCAAAGGGCGAATATGGCTTGCTGGCCGATCCCTGTCAACGCGATGCCCGATGGCAGCGCCCCCCCCCAACAGCTACATTTCCGGTTTCCCCAACTGCAAGGAATTCCCGATGTCCACCCCCGCACAGGATCCCGGAAAACCCCGCCTCCCCGCCTGGCTGCGGGTCAGCCTGAGCGGAGCGCGCCCTCGCAACGAGGTCCGCCAGCTTTTGCGCAGTCTGAACCTGCACACCGTGTGCGAAGGCGCCAACTGCCCGAACCTTTGCGAGTGCTGGAAGCAGAAGGCCGCCACCTTCATGGTCTTGGGCGACACCTGCACGCGCAACTGCCGGTTCTGTGCGGTCAACCACGGTGCGCCTCTGCCGGTGGATCCGGAGGAGCCCGTGCATGTGGCGGAGGCAGTCAAGCGTCTTGGTCTGCGCTTTGCGGTGATCACTTGTGTGACCCGCGACGACCTGGCCGACGGTGGTGCTGCCCACATCGCCGCCACGATTCGGGCCGTCCGCGAGCAGGATCCCACCGTGGGAATCGAAGTGCTTCCCTCCGATTTCGGCGGTGACCTCACGGCCGTCGATATTGTCATGGGTGCCGGCCCCGACGTATTCAATCACAACTTGGAGACCGTCGCCAGGCTAACGCCTGAGATTCGCAGCCATGCCACCTACGAGCGCAGTCTGGCCGTCCTCGCCCATGCGAGCCAACGGGGGGCCGTGCTGGGCATCAAGACCAAATCCGGGCTCATGCTTGGCCTGGGCGAGACGCCCGACGAACTGCGTCAGGCCCTCGCTGATCTGCGTGGGGCGGGCGTGCAGATTCTCACGCTGGGCCAGTACTTGCCGCCCTCCACCGACCATTGGCCACTGGATCGCTACGTCCCCCCCGAGGAGTTCGACGAATGGGGCCGCGTGGCCCGCGAGGAGTTCGGCTTTGCGGCCGTGCTCAGCGGCCCGCTTGTGCGCAGTTCATACCTTGCCGAGCAGGCCGCCGGGCAGGCAGGCTAGCAGAGACCGAAGAAGGCCTTCTCCACGGTGTCGGCGGTGTATTCGTAGGTGCGACCGTCGATGATTTGCAGATTGGGGGAGCTGCCGGCGGCGGGGATTCCCTTGCGTTCCATCATCTCGCGGCGGATGGTCACGGGGCGTTCCACGGGCATGGGGGCAATCTCGCCCCGGATGGCCTTGGCCACGGCGGTGGCGGCGCGGTCCTCGATGAGTTCGTGGGCCACTGGACGCGGCAGCAGACGCGCAGCCTGGCAGGTCAGGCCCTTCTTCACCTCGCAGGTCACCACGCCCGGAATCCAGTCGGCGGCTTCGCGGCAGACGTGATCGTCGCCACTGACCATGATGGTTGGAATGTCCCGGTCGGCGGCGATTCCGGCATCGAACGCCAGCTCGCCGGCCCGTCGCCCGTTCAGCCACATGTTCTGAATCGAGGCGGAGGAATAGGTGTGTTCGAGCAAGGCGCCCGGGGTGCCCGCCATCGCGTGGTAGCCAAGCAGAATCAGCGCGCCGCACTCGTCCAGGCCCACCATGCGGGTGGTGCCGGTGGCGCCCTGGACGATTTCCGCGCGGGGATGGACGTCGCTCCACAGGAAGTGGTCGCCACCGCCATGGCCATCGCGCGCGATCACCGCCTGTGCGCCGCCGGCAAAGCAGCCGCGCACGCAGGCGTTGAGATCGTCGGTGTAGTACCGGCGAGACTCGGCGTAGTGCCGTCCGGAGGTCATGACGAACTCACTGTTGGAGACGCCACTGATGCCTTCCATATCGACGAAGATATAGACGTTCATGAGATCCTGTCCTCTGGACTGTGGGTTTTCGCTTCGGCACCCGCGCCTGCTCAACTATACGCCATGCCCAACGCCTGGCAACGGGCTGGGGGGCTCTCAGTCTGCACGGACGGGATTGGGCTAGTGCTCCGCTTCGGCCAGCGGCAGTCCCAGCTTGCGGCATTGCTCGACCACGGCCGACAGAGCGGCATCGCCAGCTGCGTGGACGCTTCGCTTCCCGTCCGGTTGCTCGATAACCACGGCAGGAAGCTGGTCGATGCCGTATTGCTTAGCCAACCGCTCCCGGTCGGACTTGGGAACGGGGACGACCTCGATCCCGGCGTTCACCCGCGCCCGGAGGGCTACCGCCCGCGTGGCGGCATCCTTGGCAAAGAGGAGAATGCGGGCCTTGGGCGCGGACTCGGGAACGGGTCCCATCATCGTGCCATGCGACGGGGGCGGGGCCGATGGGTCGGGAGGTGGCGCCTTCTCGCGGAGCGCCAGGGCCACCAGCAAAACGACTAGTGGTGGCACCACCAGCCGCAGAACGCGGCTGGTGGTCCACTGATCTTGAGGTCCAGATTCCAGGGAACCCATCAGGCTAGATCTTCAGTTTCTGGAGCCGCTTGGTGGCCTCGATGACCTCGTCCCGATGACCGAAGGCGCTGAAGCGGACGAAGCCTTCGCCAGCCGGGCCAAAGCCGGAACCGGGGGTCGTGACCACGAAGGCCTCCTCGAGGATGCGCTCGAACACATCCCAGGACTTCTGGCCTGGGAAGCGAGTCCAGATGTAGGGGGCGTTGGTGCCTCCGTACAGCTCGATGCCCATGTCGCCCAGGCACTGCTTGATGATCGCGGCGTTCTCCATGTAGAAGGAGACGGTCTTCTGCATCTCGTCCAGGCCCAGGTCGTCCAGAGCGGCAAGTCCGCCGCGTTGCACGAGGTTGGAGGCCCCGTTGAAGACGGTGGTCATGATGCGGTTCCAGTCCTTCAGCACCGGCGACCCATCGTCGAAGGTCAGTTCCTTCGGGCAGACGGTCCAGCCTAGGCGCAGGCCGGTGAAGCCCACCGGCTTGGAGAAGGAGCTGACCTCGATGGCGCACTGCCGGGCACCCTCGATCTCGAAGATGGAGCGGGGCAATTCGGGGTCGCTGATGTACTCGCTATAGGCCGAGTCGAAGATGATGATGGAGCGGTTCGCCAGGGCGAAATCCACCAGGCTCTTGAGCTGGGTTCTGGTCGCGACTGCCCCGGTGGGGTTATTGGGGCTGCAGAAGTAGATGAGGTCGGTGCGGGGCAAGGCCTTCAGGTCGGGGAAGAACTGGTTCTCCGGCAGGCAGGGCATGTAGTGGATGCCGTCGAATTGCTTGGTCGTTTCGTCGAAGGCGCCGCTGGCCCCAATGATCACGGAACCATCCACGTAGACTGGGTACGAGGGATCCTGCACGGCGACCGACGCGTCGGCCCCGAAGAGCAGTTGGAGGCGCCCGATGTCGCACTTGGCCCCGTCACTGGCCAGCACCTCGTCCGGATCGACGATGCCCTTGTAGAGCTTGTCAGCGATGGCGCCCCGCAGGGCGTCGAAGCCCTGTTCGTCACCGTATCCTGAGTACCCTTTGCCGGTGCCGAGGCCGGCTGCGGCCTTGGCCAGTCCCTCGGTGATATGGCGCATCAGCGGCTCGGTCGTGTTGCCGACCCCGAGGCTGATGATCTTGGCGTCCGGGTTCTTCTCCTGGCAGGCTTTCTTGCGGCGGTTGATCTCGGGGAAGAGGTAGCCTCCGGGAAGCTTGGCGATATTGCTGTTGCGCGCGACCATACATTCTCCTTGTGGTCGGTAGTAAGCGAGGATGGGAGCTGCCCATACCTCAAGCAAAATAACCCACACAGCATAGTCACCTGTCGGGGCCTGTCAAGAAAACGCGCGGCGAGGATACCGCGAGTTGCATCTGGGGAGCCGGAGAGGCATAGTCGGAACGAACTGCTCGGCAGGATGTGGTCCATTCTTTCCCAGGAGAGTTGCCCCGATGAGCACCAAGCCACCTGACGCCGAGGCATCCTCCCCTGCGCTGGCCAGTTGCTTGCCCGATGACGGCGAGATGAAACTGACGACGATCGTGATCTTCCTCGGCCTGTTGCTGGTCGGGATCTGCATCCTGCAGTACCAGGACCATGCCTTTTTTGTGCTGTTCGGGGCCAATGTGGCCTTCGCGTCCTGCATTCTGACTCTGATCATGTTCCACCGTTGGCACGACTGGCACGTGGTCCCCCTAAGCCTCCTCTTCTTCTGGGTCGCCATGCAGCAGTTTGTCCGGGCCATGGTGGATCTCGGCTGGATCTCGGCCAACTTCTTCATCGCCTGGCTGCTCGACTACCCATGGTTCGTGCCCACGCTGATTGGTTTTGCGGCCACGGTGTATATCTGGCATGTATTCGCGGCGGGGGCTCGGATGGCGGCCCAGGAAGTGCGGGTCAAGGAGGCCTTGCAGCAGACGCAGAAGCTGGAGAGCCTGGGGATCATGGCCGCTGGTATGGCCCACCAGTTCAACAACATCCTCACCACCATCTCCGGCAACGCAGCCCTGATCGGCTACGATCTGCCGGCCGACTCCGAGATGCAGAGCAGCGTCACGGCCATCAACGACGCCATCCATCGTGCCGCCAGAATCAGCCAGCAGATTCGCGACTACGCGGGTGGTGGGGCTTGCCACATCGCACCGCTGGACATCCCGGCGGTGATCGGCGAAGTGCGCGAGTTGCTCGATTCCTCCACCCGTTCGGCCGTGAAGGTCGTCTTCGAGTTTGGCGACCATGTGCCCAAGGTCACCGCCGATGCCAGCCAGATCCATCAGTTGGTAGCCAATCTGATCACCAATGCGTCCGAGGCCATCTCCCCCAAAGCGGGGCGGGTCACCATCACCGTCGAACAGGAGGAGGTGCGACCAGGCGCGCTGACCGACACGGTAACGGCGTCGTCGATCCCCGAGGGGACGTATGTGGAGTTGCGGGTGTCTGATACGGGCAGCGGCATGGAACCCGGGACCGTTCGCCGGATGTTCGACCCCTTCGTGACCACGAAGGGCCTCGGTCGAGGCCTGGGACTGGCGGCGGTCACTGGCATCGTGCACGCCCACCACGCCTACCTCAACGTCAGAACCACGCCCGGCGAAGGCACCACATTCCGCGTGCTCTTCCCCATCGGCGACGGCACCGAGGGGCCGGCCATCCTGGATTCGGACGGTCAGCCGTATCTGGGTCTAGCGTAGGTAGACGCAGCGCAGATCGCGCAGAGAGGTGGCCACGTAGACGATGTCCTCCTCGTCGAAGGGGCACACGTATCGCTGCATGATCACGGTCTGGCCCAGTTCCGTGTCCCGGAACACCAAGCCCTGGCTGGTGACGATCTTCTCG
>JABGQJ010000485.1 GCA_018648945.1 Victivallales bacterium | reverse complement strand
CACCTACCTGGGAGGGGAGTGCCGGCTGGAAGCCAGCGCTCTCGGGCGTCGAGTGCTCGAGCGTTCCTTGAGCTGTACCGCCTGTTGCGAGGACAACGCATGAGTTGTTCAGGCTAGTCGAGGAGCTTGCGCAGTCCCGCAGCCGTGGTGATTGGCAGGGAGCAGACCCGGTTGATGCACAGGTATGCGGTCGCCTTGCCGTCGCGTGCTTCGCGGTCTGCCAACCACGGGATGCGGGCGATCGATTTGGCGTGGTCTCCCCGGCTCAGAACAACGGCGAGATTTGGCCGGTAGGCTTGTCCTACCGCTCGCAGCATGTCCTGGAGTTCCTTGCTGTCTGTTTCGCTGGCCATGACCAACTCCTCTGGCGGGGCCAGGAATTCGTCTAGCGTGCACCAGGTATGGGTGAGGGCGGTCGGGAACCGTTGGCCAAAGGCGGCCGCTGCGGCAAGTGCCTGTTCCGCCTGGCGCTCCAGTGCCTCATCCTCGCGGAACCGGGCCAGGCGAAGCAGCAGGCGGGCCGCGACGCCATTGGGCGATGGCCGGGCTTCGTCGAGGAAGCAGCGTTCGCGCACGATCAGTTCGTCGTCGCCCGCTCTTGAGTAGAAGAAGCCGTTGCCCTCAGGATCGCCAAAGGCGGCGGCCATCTCGGTCGCCAGTTTCTGCGCTGCAGTGAACCAACGCCAGTTGCCGGTCGCCTCGAAGAGGTCCAGCAGGGCATCCCCGAGGTAGGCGTAGTCGTCCAGGAATCCTGGCGTGCTCTTCTTGCCGTCGCGGAAGACGCGGAGCAGCCCTTCGGGCGTGTGCATGGTGTCTAGCAGGAAGCCTGCTGCGCGTTCGGCTGCGAGCTTGTAGCGCTCATCGCCCAGTACCTGGTACCCTCGGGCAAGGGCCGAGATCATCAGGCCATTCCAGGCGGTCAGAACCTTGTCATCCTTGTGCGGCGGCACTCGTTTGGCCCGCACGGGCAACAGCAGTCTGCGGGAAGCGGCGAGACGTTGCTCCAGTTGGTCAACGGTTAGACTGTGTCGCTTGGCGACATCTGCCAAGGGGTGGGGCAGGTTGAGGATGTTGTGCCCCTCGAAGTTGCCGCCGGGCGTGACTCCGTAGGCTTGGGCAAAGAGCTTGGCCTCTGTCTCGGGTAGGATCCGCTCGATCTCCGCCTGGCTCCATACGTAGTACTTGCCCTCTTCGCCTTCGCTGTCGGCATCGAAGGTGGAGTGGAATCCCCCCGCCCTGTCGGTCATCTCGCGGAGGATGAAATCCAGGGTCTCCATGGCCACTTGCCGGAAGCGAGGCTCGCGGGTGACGGCCCAGCCATCCAGATACACGCGGGTAAGCAACGCGTTGTCATAGAGCATCTTCTCGAAGTGCGGTACCAGCCACTGGTCATCGACCGTGTAGCGATGGAAGCCGCCGGCAAGATGGTCGTAGATGCCGCCGCGTCCCATCTCGTCCAGCGTCTTCACCACCATCTTGAGCAAGCCTGCCTCGCCGGTGCGGGCGTGTTCGCGCAGGAGCAGTTCAAGCGAGCCGGCCGGCGGGAACTTGGGGGCGCGGCTGAAGCCCCCCGCATCGGTGTCGAACTGCCTCTTCAGTCCCGCGACAGCCAGTTCGATGGGGGCACGATCCAGGACTTGCTTTGCGGGCACAGCCTCCTCACTCAAGCGCCCCATGATCTGCTTGGAGCCGTCGAGAACCCGTTCCCGTTCCTCCTTCCAGAGTCTTCCCAGTTCCGTCACGACTCGTCGGAAACCGGGCAGGCCGTGCTTGTCGTCGGGAGGGAAGTAGGTGCCGCCGAAGAAGGGTTCGAGATCCGGCGTCAGGAATACGCTCATCGGCCAGCCACCCCGCCCCGTCATCATCTGGACCGCCTTCATGTACACGCGGTCCAGATCGGGGCGTTCCTCGCGATCCACCTTGATGCTCACGAAGTTCTGGTTCAGCAGCTCGGCGATCTCCTCGTTCTCGAAGGACTCCCGTTCCATGACGTGGCACCAATGGCAGGCGGAGTAGCCGATGGAGAGGAAGATCGGCTTCTGTTCTCGCTTGGCCTTGGCCAGGGCCTCCTTGCCCCAGGGATACCAGTCCACCGGATTCCGAGCGTGTTGCCGCAGATAGGGGCTGAGGGCATTGGCCAGGTGGTTCATTGGGCCTTCGTGCCGTGCGTCTTGCATCGGTTCTCCTCCTGCACCGTTCCCGTTGGCGCTTTGGTTGGTCTCCTGGCTGCAGCCGACTACTGCCCCCACCGTCAGAACCAAGGCGAGCTTGCGTGTGGTCAACATGATATGATACCAGAGGTGTGTTGTATATCCTCCTGAAGAGACCGGAGGCGCGGCGAGCGGTTCCGTCTCCACGTGCGGCGGGACAAGTGGCGTGGGGGAGTGTGGGAGGGTAGGGTTGCGGTTCGATCCAAATGAGGAGTCCGAACATGGACATTCGTGAATTGCCTGTGCAACCGCCCGAGAGTTCCTGGGGTTTCGTTGGCGAGCTGCGGCAGCCGCTGTGGTCCGACCATGGCTGGCCAGGGCGCGCCGCCCGACCCGACGAGGTGGATCTGAGCTGCGGAGTCCGGCTGGTGGGCGAGTTCGCCGATCCCATGGGACGCTTGGAGACGGCGCTGGCGGATTGGCGGGCGTTCTGCGTGGCCGGTGGGATTCCCGAAACCGGGCCTTTTCCCGTGCATGTGCGCCTGGCGGAGGAGCTGGGCGAAGAGGCATTCGAACTGAGCGTCGAACCCAGCCGAATCGTGTTGACGGGTGGGGATCTGGAGGGGTTGCGCCGGGGTGGATTCCATGTGGAGGATCTGATGCTCGCGGCGGATGGGCCGTTCCTGCCCTTGGGGACGAGTAGCCGGCGACCCCACATCCGGCGTCGATTCTCCCGTTGCTTCTTCGGCCCGATCAAGCGTCCACCCAGGCTGCGCGACGAACTGATGGACGATGTGGACTACTACCCGGAGCACTACCTGAACCGACTCGCCCACGATGGCGTGAACGGTCTGTGGCTGACGGTTGAGTTCCGGGATCTTTGCCGGACCAGCCTGACTCCTGGGAATGGTGCCGAGGCCGCCCAGCGCTTTGCGAAGCTGCAGCGCACGGTGGACGCCTGTCTGCGCTACGGGATTCGCACCTATCTCTTCTGCATTGAGCCCCGGGCCTGGGAAGCGGATGACCCGGCGTTGGTCGACCATCCCGAAATGGGGCGGGGCGAGATGGGCCCGAGTCGGCGGCTGTTCTGTCCCTTCTCAGCCGCTTCCAGTCAATACCTGCGCGAGTGCACGGAGATCATCTTCCGGACTGTGCCTGGTCTTGGGGGGATCATCAACATTACCCATGGCGAACGCCCGACGACCTGCCTGAGCCGCGTCTCGGCGACGGGAGTGGGGCAGGTGACCTGTCCGGTCTGTGTGGAAAAGCAGCCGTGGGAGATTCTCTATGCGTCGCTGGCGGCGATGGAGCAGGGAATGCATGCGGTCGCGCCCGATGCGGATTTGATCAGCTGGCTCTACATGCCGCAGGAGCAGGGGCCGTTCAGCGACGACCTGGCGGCATGGGTCTATGACATCCCGAGCCACACACCGCCCGGCGTGATTCTGCAGTTCAACTTCGAGAGCGGCGTCACCCGGGAGGATTTTGGGCGTGAGATCATGGGGGGAGACTACTGGCTTTCGGAGCCGGGTCCGAGCGACCGATTCGTGCGGGTTGCCAAGGCGGCCCAGGCTGCGGGGACTCCCATGTCCGGCAAGATCCAGAACGGCTGCTCCCACGAAGTCGCCACCGCGCCCTACGTGCCGGTGCCGTCGTTGCTGTACCGGAAGTACGCGGCCATGCGCGACCTGGGAGTCTCGCAGACCATGCTGTGCTGGTATTTCGGCAACTACCCAGGGCTCATGAACCGGGCAGGTTGCCGCCTCTGCTTCGAACCGTTCCCGGAGTCGAACGAGGCCTTCCTGCGGGAGATCGCGGCGCGGGACTGGCCTGGGCATGCGGACACCGTGGCCGAGGCCTGGCATCACTTCGCGGACGGCTACCGGGAGTTCCCGCTGACAAACTACTTCCAATACTACGGCCCGATGCACGACGGGCCGGTCTGGCCGCTCCTGCTGAAGCCTGAGGATGCCACACTCTCGCCCACCTGGCTGCTTGGCAGCAAGGTGAGTCTGGAGCCCTGGCCGCCCAGTGGCGACCGGATTGGCGAAGCCCTCGGGCCGTATTCCTTGGCGGAGGGAATCGAGTTGTGCAGGCGCTTCAGCGAAGCCTGGGACCGGGGGCTGGCCTTGCTGGCTGGCATCTCTCCCAGGAATCGTCGGCAGGCGCTGGATCTTGGCGTGTCCGAAGCACTTGGCATCCAGTTCCGGAGCGGGCTACGCATCCTGCGGTTCTACGATTTGCGTGAACGCATGCTCCGGCTTGCGGGCGACGACCGGATCGAGTTGCTGGCTCAGATGCGCGAGCTTGCCGAGCTGGAGCTTGCCGCTGGTGACCGGCTGGTCGAGCTATGCGAGGCGGACTCGCGGCTTGGCTTCCACTCCGAGGCCGAGGGGTACAAGTATTTCCCGGCCAAGATCCGCTGGCGGCAGAGCCAGTTGCAGGGGATCCTTCGCACCGACTTCCCGGAGACAGAGGCGACAATCCGCCGTGGGGAGTTGCTGTTTCCGGAGTTCACGGGGCGGCTGCCCGCCGGTCCAACTGCCCACTGTTCACTCCAGATGCAGGCCGGCCCCGCCTTTGCGACCGGGGACGTGTGCCTGATGGACCTTGCCTGGCAGGAGAACGCCGGTGCCCCAGCGCTTCGTTGGGCTTCTTGCCGCGATGAGGCCGCCCTCTATCTCTTCGCGGTGGTGCCCGGCGAGCAGCCAGTCGGCGCGTCGGGCGCTGACTTTGCCGTGGAGGCGAGGGGGAGCCAGCCCTGCGTGGTCCTTCGGCTGGAGGAGCGTCGTCTTTGGCCCAGTCGCTATTTCGCGGCGGGGCTGGCTGGCGGCCGTTCAACCAGCGAGGTGTTCGAGACGGCGGTCTGGCCAGGGGAGGGCGAGTGCCTGGTGGCCATTCGCGTGCCTTTCGCCACTCTCCGGCGCGATCCCGCGAGCCGGGAGCCCATGCGCCTGGACGTGAGCGCGATCCTGCCTGGCAAGGGAGCGCAGCACTGGATTGCGCCCACGCCGGCTACCTACCGGCTGCGTTTTGGCGGCGAGAACCCGGCGGATCTGGGCTGGCTGCTGATGGACTAGGCTGGTCGCGCCTGCGCTAACCCTCTACTCCCGCAGGAGGTTTGACATGGCGCGGAACGGCTATACACTTGTCGTTGGTTGATGTGGTTAACCAGGTGAACCAGCGGCAATGGAGACGACGTGGCAAGTCCACATGACACGCAGCAGATCCAGGTGTACGACGCTCTGCGCACCATGATTCTTGACAGTGAGCTCGAGCCGAAGGAGCGGATCTCCGAACGTGCCCTGTGCCAGAAGCTGGGCGCGACGCGGGGCCCAGTCCGAGAGAGCTTGATCCGTTTGGAGGGCGAGGGCCTGGTCCGGAAGACTCCTTCCCATGCATACTATGTGGAGGACTTCACGCGCCAGGACAAGGAGGATGTTTACGCCGTGCGCTTCGGTCTGGAGCGGATCGCGGTGCGGAAGGCAGTCGAGAACGGGACGTTGGATGACAAGGTTGCCCTGGCGGTTATCTGCGAGGAGGAGCAACGGGCCTTTGCGGCGGGCGACGAGGAGACCCGGGTGCAATGCGACCAGATGTTCCACCAGCGTCTGCTGCGGGCTTCCGGCAGCCGCGTTCTGCAGCGGGTCTTCGAGATGGTCACGCTTCCCGTACTTTCGGCCGACGTTTTCGTGCGCCAGAGAATCCAGAGGACCGTGTCGGAACATGCCGCGATCTGCACGGCGATTCGGGATGGCGATGCAGGCGAGGCCGAACGCCTGATCTGCCAGCACCTGGAGCCGGGGCTCCGGTTTGATACCAATGATGACGAGCTGAACGGATAGGAATCTACCATTGAGTCGTGTTGCCTTGAGCTACGAGACAAGAG
>JABGQJ010000484.1 GCA_018648945.1 Victivallales bacterium | reverse complement strand
CCTGTTCCGGGAGCTCGATCCGGACACGCCATGTTCTGGGCCGATGAACTCCCACAACCGGCTTCGCTACTATGGCCAGACCGAGCATACTCTCTGGATTGACGAGTATCCCTTGCGCGGGCGCTCCTTTGATGAGTACACCCACGGCCCGGGGGGTATTCTCTCGCTGGAGAACGCGAACCGGATCTCGGTTGAGAGCGGTTCGACGTCTGTCTGGAACATGAACCAGGTGTTCAGCCATACTGGCCCGGGGCTTGGGCCTCGCTTTGCCACCCCGGCGGAACACCGGCTCGGCAACTTCATCAGCTTGGCCACCGGGGGCAGGACGCTGCAGTATTTCTCCATGACCGGCTATCTCCCGCATGCGATGAAGAAGAAGACGGGCTACAAACTGGGCAAGAGGATCATCGGGTTCGGGACGCCGGTCGGTGCCCCCATGCTGCCCGCTGGTCGTGAAGTGTTCAAACAGGGGCCCATTCCTCCTACCTATGGCCCGCTCCTCATGCCGACCATTTGGGACCATAAACGGGAGCTTCCCGTATCTTGCCCTGACCTCTCCTACAAGACGGTGTCGAAGAACAAGAAGGCGCTCGGGTACGGCCTCAATGTGGGGAAGGAGTACGACGTGTTGGTGGTGTACAACCGTGACACGCTTCAGGCGCAGTCGGGGACGATCGGCCTGACCGAGGTGCTGCGGGGACGCGACGTTTACGACCTCTTCACCAGTCAGCAGGTCGCCCATGATCGTGGTCGGCTGTCCACCGGCACGCTGGAGGCCGGCGGCGGGAGAATGTACCTGATCGCCACGGCTGCGTCGTTTGAGAAGGTGCGCCTGCAGGTGGTCGTAAACAAGTACAATCTCAGGAAGCGCCTGTTTGACTTCTACTACCGTGAGCAACGCAACAACGGCTTGGACATGGGTGGTCTCGATCGTGTGTTTACGCAGAAGTTTGCCGATGTAAAGGCCGAGTCGGCATTGTCGAAACTGGATTCTGCGTACGCCAGACTGAAGGCAAGGGAACTGGGAAAGGGCGAGTTCGCCCACACCCATCTGCTGCTGAAGAGCGCGCAAGCTGACTTCGTGGCGATCGCTGAGCTGCAGGCGAAGTACCTGAGCCGCCCTACGGTGGCGGAGATCAACGCTCTGGTTGACACGGACCCCTATCAGCAGTGGCACAACGAGGCGGTCAAGCTCTCGGACGTCTACGTGCTGCTGAGGAATTTGCTCTACTTCGGTAGGCCCAGGGAGGCCCTGCCTCTAGCCAGGGAGCTGGTCCCCTTGATGGCGGCCCAACTCAAGGCCAATCGGGACGGGGTGTATGCATCCGTGGGTGAGGAGCACGTCAACGCCTTGCACCGCGAAGCTCTCGATCTGAACGACTTTGATCTCCTGAAGGCGCTCAAGGAGAATGTGAAGTAGGCGGTCGGCATCAGCAAGCCTGACGGAGCTGGGCTGGCGTTGCGGCGACCGGTTCTCATTTGCCCGGCGCACCGAGGGCGGCAGGGACGTGGGTCTCCTTGCCGTCGAGACGGTAGCGTCCGACCAGATTGCCCTCAAAGGAGAAGTGGAGAAGGCCGGGAGTGGCGGTGGGATCGGCCCGTTGTGGCGTGAAATCCGCGTCGTACTGGGGGGCATCCCAGACTCGGAGCTCGTCGAACACCGCTGCCGCCTTCCGCATACCGGAGTTAAGACTGCCAAGCTGGCCCAGGTAGGCGGCCTCGTTCATGCGCATGGGAGTGAAGTCCTCGACGCCGCCCTTGCGCCCATGCTGGAGACTGGCGCGCTTCTTGCCGTCCAGATAGAGCGCCAGCTGGGACTTCCCGCCTGCGGTCAGATCCCAGACGCAGGCGATGTGATGCCACTCGCCGGCCCGCCACTTCGGCAGCTGGGAGTGGATCAGTCGCCGGTCCCCGTCCGGAGCGCTGAAGGAGAAGCTGATCCACCCCTTCTTCTCGTGGCACACGGTCAGGCTGTTCCGGCGCGGCGAGGGTGCCCCCTTCTTCAATTGCGGTCCGTAGTGGAAGAGGTAGGCGAACGTGTCCCCCCATTGCTCGGGAGGAGTCGCCATGTCGGTAGTGGGGCGGATCCAGAACTCGATGGTGCCGCGTTCAAACGACAGGAGTTTCTTGCCCTGGGCATCTCCGGGGAAGTGCACCGGTACCGCCACCGCTCGGGAACCCTCGACCACGCCGGGCACGAACAGGTCGGCTGGGGCCATGGCGGCGGCAAGGTCCCCCAGGACCACGCTCCGGGTCACCGACTGTGGCTTCCCCGCCAGCGTTCGGTACTGCAGGCTGACCCGCACGGTCAGCCCTTTGTGTTTGTTCTCGAGCTGGATGCTGACGGGCCGGGAGGTGGCGTATCTGAGGGCGACGATGTCCTTCTCCAGGATGCTGGCTTGGCCCAGTTTGTGGCCCTCCCGGTCCAGGACCTCTGCCTTGATCACGACCTGGCTCAACGGATGCTTGGTTTCGAGCGAGACCGCGAACGACACCTCGGTCCCGGTGCCGCGCTGCGTGATGCGCGTGGCCATGGTTGGGTTCGTCACATGCAGGCCGGGCGGGCGCGCCACGGGCGGGGTGGGCGAAGAGGAGAAGCGCAGGGGTGCGTACTTCTTGGCAGTGTGATAGCTCTCGCCTGCGAAGAAGGCAGAGGCAAAGGTCTCCACTTGGCGCGGTGCCACGGCGGTGACCAGGCCGCGGGCCACCATGCCCCGCCACTTACGCCGGGAAGAACCGCCCAGAGACGCCAGCGGGATGCTCAGCTCGAAGGACCAGCCCTCGGACGTCTTCCGCGCAGCGGCCGTCGCGCCGCTGGGCCAGCCTACCTCACTCTTGCCCCCCGTCCCCTGGGGGACCGCGAGCTTGCGCATGCTGAAGATGTTCCCCGCTGTATCCACAGTGAACTGGTGGAGGTTGGCTTGGTCTCCTTCGCCGGTCACGAGCAGGAACTCGACCTGCTCGGTGGCGACATAGGTATCGATGGCGTGGGGGAGCTCCTTGATGGCGTCGTTCAGCGGCTGCACCAACCGGGCCCCGAGATAGAGGTACTTGGCATCGTAGAGCAGTCGCGCTTCGCAGGGCGTGGCCATGACCTTGAACTGACGATGGCCGACGTATTGGTCGACGGGGGGGGCGGTCCCCCAGGCGGGTTCGGCCAGTTCACCGTCGAGCTGGATGGGAGCGGCGGTCTTGACTGCGGTCAGGCTGTGTTTGGCGAATTCCCTCCTGAACCAGTCCGGGATGTTGTACTGCTCATAGAGCTTGTCCTTGCTCTGCGCCAACTCGTCCAGCCGTTTGCCGAGGGCGGCGACGTCCGGGTGCAGCAGTTTGGCCTCAAGCCGCCGGGTCTGCCAGGCCTTGGGCAATGCCTCGTAGCGGATCACCCAAGGTTCTCCGGCCAATTCCGCCACGGTCTTCTCGTAGGCGATCTGATTGGCAGCGAGTTCCTGGCGGGCGAGGGCGATCTCCCGTTCCGCCTGCGGCATGTTGCCGGCCTTGATTGCCTCCCGGGCCTGAAGTTCGCGCAGGTGCACATCCGCGTAGATCCTCGCGGCTTTGCTCATGGCGTAGAACTGCACGAAGAAGGGATACGAGAAGCGGTCCATGGGATTGCGCTGCGCTGCTTTTGCTTGCTTCACCCTTGCCCACAGCCGGTTCATGGCCTCGCCGGATTGCCGCACGGCCCGGTGGTTCTTCCTGACGAGGCGGGGCATGGTCCCGGTCGCCAGGCGTTTGGTCATCTTCTCCGGGTCCACGGCTACCCGCCAGCTCAGGTGACTGGCCAGCACGGCCTGCATGAGTTCGCCCGCTTCGGCGCCCCACAGTCCCACAGCGGCGCGCTCGGCCACGATGTCCAGGTCCTCTTGGTTGTCCACCTCGGGTTCGCCGCCGCTCATATAGGCGGGATCGTAGGGCTTGCTGCCCGGGAAGCGGGTGTTCCAGGCGTATTCGCAGGCGGCCACGCGGAGCGGCTCGCTGAACCATAGGTAGTCGATGTCATTGGCCCACAGGATGTCGTCCTGCGGCCGATCCGGGCTGTAGCCAGCGCCCATGCAGCGGACATTGGTGGACACGATGGGGTAGATGCTGTTGCGGTAGTGCGTGAGCTCCCAATAGACCCACATTGGGCGGCCTGGGTAGCCCGCGTAGAACTGGAACATGTTTGCCCGTGGCGCTTCCCGGATGCACATGCGCACGCCTGGCGCAAGCTTGGCGTTGATGCCGTTCATCCAGGCGAGCATGCCTTCGACTAGCCCGCTGGCCCGTGCCCGACCAGCCACCGTGTCGGGCATGCCCAGCCGTTGCCGGACAAAGCTCTCGTTCAGATAGGCGGCGGTGTAGGGGTAGGCCACGAAAACGAGACCGGCGCCGGCTTCGGCGAACTCCTTGGCGTAGATGTTGAACATGTCCGCATCTGCCTGCACGCGGTCGTTCCCGTAGGTTTCCCGGGTGAGAGCATCGCGCTTGGACCAAAGCTCGGGATCCAGGATGCCGCCGCTATCCACGGCATGGATGAAGGCGAGGTCGAAGCCCGATTCCCGGCAGAACCCGGCCATGTTGCGGGCCTTGTTGCGGTGCAAGTCATGGCGCGCCCAGGAGTGGTACTGCTTGCGTCCGGGATCCAGCATCATCTTGTCGAATCCCGGTCGGTCCTTGTCGGCGGGGTACGAGCCCAATTTGACACCGCCATTGTGCATGGTCGTGAAGCCGCGCTTGCGGCCATACTCGCTCACCCTCCGGGCGCAGGCCCGGGTTTGGGCGGAACTGGCGATCTGGTCGGGGAGACTGCTGTGGCGCTGCGAGCCGATGCTGTGGCGAAACGTGCCCGTGGCCTTCATGCGGAACAGCCAATCCAGGTGCGCGCGCATGTTCGCCAGGTGTGCCGCCGGGTCGGCCCCCGCCGTCCGCGTGTGGTAGGGGGCCAGAAGCGTACCGACCTGGCGGTGCTTGTAATCCGGCCAATCGGTCACGGCGGCGGGATGCAGCAGCACCTTGCCATCCTGTTCCTCGATCAGCCAACGCAGGGTCACGGCGGCATAGAGCATGCCGATTTCGCCCTGGCCTGCAAGCGTGATGCCGTCTGTCCGAGGGTACAGCCCGTAGGCCTGCTCGGTCTTGCGCGCTTCGGGATGGCGCCGTGCGTCACGGGTGAACGTGTTCGGCCACGTGCTCTCGATGACGATGTTGTAGGCGCCCTGCTGCGGGGCGGCGAGGACCGGAAGCTCTGCCCGAACGGCGAAATCCTGTAGTCTGGAGGTGATTTCGCCCGCCGCAATACGGGCTGCCTCCGTGTCCGCGGTCAGGACAATCGCCACCCTGCGGGCACCCGTGCCGGCAAGAGGAATCGCAGCCCCGGCGAACTCGATTTCCTTGGGCACCGGCAGCAGCCGCAGCTCTCGATCACGCAGTTTCTGCCAGTTGCGCCCCAGCATGTCGCCGTCGATTGGGCTGAGAGCAGGACCAGCCCAAACCACACTCAGGAAACATACTGACAGCGTGGCAAGAGACGTGAATCCTCGGTGACCATGGTTCATGCCGTTTCTCCTGTAGGCGATGCGTTCGCCAATGAACGAGACCATAGCCCGCTGCCTGTCTCCCGCCACTACGCGTCGGCAAGACGCCACACGGCCCGTGTCTTCGTACTACTACCCGCCAGTTTCTTGTTTTCTGTACAAGATTCTGGCTGACGACAAATCGCAAGTCGCTGACCTCCAAATCACAACGATGCAACACCGTTCCCCCATTCGATGTTCGATGTTGGGCGTTCGATGTTCGATGTTCGTGTCTTGTCCTGGTATAGGTTTACACGAAACAAGGACAAAAGCCGATGTCTGACAGAGTGGTGCGTTACAGTGAGGCGTTCAAGTTGCAGGTTGTCGACGAGTTGGCGCGTGGTGTATATGGCAGCCCCTTCGCGGCTGCCCAAGCGTATGGCATCGGATCGGTGAGTACGGTTAGGCGTTGGCTGGTCCAGTACGGCAAAGAAGAGCTATTGAAGAAGGTGGTCAGAGTGGAAAAGCGTGGTGAGGCGACTGAGCTA
>JABGQJ010000483.1 GCA_018648945.1 Victivallales bacterium | reverse complement strand
GAGAGTGCCGTCGATTCCCTGGGACAGTTTCAGCGCGTTGCTGACGGTGGTCTCTCCCACCAGCCTCTTGGGCAGAATCGTGCCGCCCAACTCCCACGTTTTCCCGCCGTCAGGGGACAGCGACCAGTCGCTGCCGCCCCAGACTTCCGGGCCGCCGCCGACGCCATAGGAGCAGAGGATCGTCCCATCGCCAAGCTGAATCGCCTTGGCGAAGGCGCAGTCGCGATCATCGATGAGAGCAGGGAGCCCGATCTGCATAGTCACTCCTACCCGATGTCTACCCGTCGCCAAGAGCGGCGCGGAGTTCGAGAATGGCATCGACGAGTTGCCGCCGGAGGGCATGGTACTCATCGTGCCCGAGATCGTCCCGGAAACTACCTTGGTTCACGCGGTCGTCCCCGCCAAGCACGGTCTGTAATGTCTTCAGGGCGCTGGCGGCGGCGCCCTTTGCCTGGGGTTTCCTGGCAGCAAGGGCGGCGTAGTGCTTGAGGGTGGCGATGTAGCGCATGTCGTCCACGCCTTCGCGCAGGGACTCCCAGTCGATGGTGGGGACGGGAATGCCATCCTCTCCCGGGTAGGCGGCGCAATGGTCGCGGCAGGTGCCATCGAAGTCGTTGGTCGGCTGTCCTTGGTAGCACTGGTAGTGCCAGTAGAACATGGCCTCTGCCGGGCGGCGGTAGAAGCCGAGGCCGCAGCTGTTGCGCGCCTTTCGGGCATCGTTCAGGTAGGCGGAACCGTAGCGCATGTAGCGTTTTCCCTTGGCCAACAGGGCGGTCTCCTGCTCGGCGGTGTACTCGATGTTGCCGCACCAGATGTCGAAGGTGTCGCCCCATTTCTCGCCAGCGGGGTAGTTGTTGACCGTGATGTAGCTGGTGGCGCCGGGAACCGTGGCGACCAGGGCGCACTCGTGGTTGGCCTTCTCGCCTCGTTCATCGTGGTTGCCGATCTCGTCTACTGGGTAGTGGAGCAGCTTGGGCGTGTCGGCTCTGGAGGAGACCGTCTCCAGCTGCCGCACGGCCTCCACATAGAGGGCGTCGTGGGCCGCTTTCGTTAGCCCCGGGAACGCGCGCTTGAGCTTGCTCATCAGGCTGGAGGTGTTGTACGGGATGGGGCCAGCGATACCGAGGCTCTTGAGTTCCTGGAGGAAGGTCTGCAGGGGAGCCACATCCAAGGCCAGCTTGCCGTCCACATTCTGGACCTCGGGGAAGAGCCCCCCCATGGTCAGGGTCGTCATTCCGTGAGCCAGCATGTCGCGGACCTGGGCATCGCGCCGGGGCGTCCCCGCCACCTTGTGCTCATACCAGTACATGCCGACCGGGCGCTCGTTGGGCTGGAGCGTGAAGGGCAGGACTTCCACGGACACCGGCGTCTGGAGGGTGCCCGCATTCGCGGTCGCCAGCGTCACGGTTCCCCGGTAGATGCCGGGTTTGGCGCCGTCCGGCACATGGACGGTTAGCCAGAACTGCTGGGTCGTGTCCTTGGCCACATCCACCTGTGCTTTCAGCTCAAGCAACTCGGGCATCAGACGCCACTCCGTACCCCAACTGCTGCCGATGCGCTGCCGCCAATACTTGACTGTGCGCACCTCGATGGCGCTGGCTGGCATGGTCTCCGGTCCGGTCAGGTCGCTGACTATGCAACGCACACCCTTGAGCTCGCGCAGGGCGCGCAGGGCAATGGCCATCGGTTCATACTCGCCGGGGCAGGCGTAGCAGCCGACTGGGCGTGTCAGATCCTCTGGCCTGGGCACACTGTTGGGGTAGATGTTCGCCAGCCAGTGGGGAACGAAGGCGAGGAAGCCGCGCTCCTGGTCCGTCGCGGAGAGCTTGGGCATCTCGGTCTCTTCGACGTAGGGTACTTCCGTGAAGATGTTGTCGAACAGGTCGTCGCGCTCACGCTTGATGGCCCGTCGGATCTTGGCGATTTTGCTGGCGGCGAACTCCTTCTCGGCAGGGGTGTTGGCGGGGAAGGCGGCCAGACCGTTGAGCAGGAAGCCGCAACTGGCTGGTTTGGGGTGCTCGGCATCGAAGGTCACGCTGAGTTGCCCGTCCTTCACGCTGGCCTCGAACACGGCGTCAGCGGCGTAGGAGGGCGGCATGTCCAGCTTCTCCACGACGCGCTTGCCCTCAGCATCGATCCACCAGGACTGTTCGCCCACCCGACCGTACTGCTGGTCACCGTGGAAGGTGATGACGCGGTAGGTGCCGTTCGGCACATCGATGGCGAAGGTCTGTTGGACCTGGGTGTGGTAGTAGCGGGCGGTCATGACGAAGTCGCGGTAGAGGCCGTCGCAGTAGGAGGCCTTGCTGCCCACTCGGTCCCGTTCGGCCAAGCCGGGCACGACCGTGCTCTCGGGGCCGAAGTTGCTCGGGGTGTCCGGCTTGCCATCGTGGTAGGGGATGAAGCCGTAGCCCCGCTCCTTGGCATAGACGACGTTATTGGTGACGCCGGTGAAGTTCGAGAATGTCGGCGACGACACCGGCCCGAAGTCGAAGGCGTACCACTCGATGCCGTTCTCCATGACCGACTTGGGGTTGGCCCTCTTCGGGGCTCTGGCTCTGGCGGCGACTTTGCCGACTGCCTTCTCACCCCAGATCTCCGCCTCGGAGACGGTGATGTAGGTCTTGCCCTTCTCGGCCGTGAACCGCAGGCGCAACCCGTCCACGGTGGTGTCGAGCTTGTCGAAGACGTTCCAGCCGTTCTCCGCGCGCAGTTCGCCCAGCTTCAGGGCTTCGGGGAACTCCAGGGGGTCGCCCAGCTTGTACAGCTCGATCCGCGCCGTCCCGTGCGGTCCGGAGTTGAGGATGCAGACGCGCACCTTGCGGATGCGGTAGGGCTTGGCCAGGTCGAACTCGAACTCGCCTCGCTTCATGCTCTGCCAGTAGGCGTAGGGGCCGGGCGCGCGCTTGTAGTCGAACCCGGGATCGCCGTTGGTCAGGGGGCTTTCGGCGAACGGCACGGTGATCGGCGCGCCTTTGGGGGCGGCCAGGACAGGTCGGGCCGAGACGGTGCCCCCGGTCGCCAAATGGGGCGCGTCCTTGTACTCGGTATACTTCGGGTTGGTGAGGCCGTTCTCAGTCAGGAGTTTCATCTCCTGAGCGACCAGGAAGATGGGGGATGCCAGCAAGGGGAGGACGCATCGCAGATTCATCGCAATCTCCTCGGCTGAATCGGGATGTCTCTACTTGCCGCTGAGAACGGCAATCCACTTGATCATCTGGGCGCGGGTGGCGACCAGGTCGCAGTGCTCGGCATCGAGCGCGGCAATCCACTCGGTGGCCTGCTTGGCCTGGGGACTGTCGCCTGCCTTGCGGATGGCGGCTTGCAGGGCCGCGAGGTAGCGGACATCGTCCACCGCTTCGCGGAAGCCTTCCCAGGCGAGGGTGCCGATGATGCCATCCACAGTCGGGTAGGTGAAGTTGTGGTCGCGGTACTTGTGGTTGTCGAAGTCGTTCCAGACATGGGTGAAGCCATGCTGGTAGGCATAGTCCATGGCACCGTCGTAGCCGGCCTGCCAGAGGAGGAGGCCGAAGTTGCGGCGGTAGGTGGCGGGCTTTTCCTCACCCACCTGGGGGTAGGCGTAGCAGAAAACGGTGGAGCCTACGGTTTGCCATTTCGCCGCTTCCGCCGGGTTGGGTCGGTGGGCAAGAACGGCGCAGTTCAGTAGTGCCCCCATGGCTTCGAAGGTCTTCATGTAGCAGGCCACGAAGGTCTTGCCACCCGCATCCTGCACGGCCTTCCAGGTGAGGCGCTGGCCCTTGAGCCGGTCGTCCCGCGCCTCGTCGATACCGTAGAAGTACACGTCTTTGTAGCCAAACTCCCGGCAGAGGGAGACCCAGGCTTTGACCTTGTTCCGCAGGGAGGCGAGCTGGGCGGGGTCGGTGGTGCTGCCGGTCCCCTGGCCCAAGTTGTAGAAGGCGTCGGTGGGCAAGCCCAGTTCGCGGCGGACCTCGAGGATCTTGCGGATGGCGGCGAGATCACCGTTTGACTGGTAGTTGGTGGGGTGGAGTACGCCGTGGTCGCGCATGTCGGCGATCTCGGCGCGATACTGCTGCTCGCTGCGGCGTTCGGAGGTGATCGTGGGCTGACCGTCCTCGCTGAGTTTGGCGCGGTAGTAGATGGAGTAGGTGAGGGGGGATTGGGGTAGCTGGATGGGGGGCACGACAAGGCGGAGCGGCATGGCCGAGATGCCACCGTCTGCCTTGAACGCGACCTGTCCCGTGTAGGTTCCCGGTGCGGCATCGGCTGGGACATGGATGTTGAGCCAGAACTCCTGGCTGGTCCCGGCGGCAATGTCCACGGGCTGCAGTTCGCGGGCGTCGATGGGCTGAATGCCCGCCAGATTCTCGCTGGTGTCGCCGCTGCAGAGGCGGTAGGACGTGGTGCCGTCGGGGGCGGTGTGGCGCAGGTAGTTCTCGTTCTTGGCGGTGTCGACGCGGACGAGTGCGGGGTCTTTCAGCAACAGCTCAGCTTTGAGAACGCGTTTCGGGGAGTACCCGATGCCGCCGGCGCCCTGGTACCACCACTTCACCAACCGCACGTCCACGGCACTGGCGGGGATGGTGCCAGCGGGGCCGGTGAGTGGGGTCACTCTCGCTTTGAGGCCCTGCACGGGCTTGACTGCAAAGGCCACCACGGAGGCGGATTCGAACTCGCCACGACAGGCCGTGATCTTCAGGCCGCGGCTCAAGGGGGCATCGAAGGGGGGCAGGTCGGGACGTGCCCGGCTGTCGGTCATGGGGTTGTCCACTGCCACCAAGGTGAATGGCTGGTCGGTGGCCAGGGCCTGGCCCATGAACTTGAGATTCTCGGGGCCGTTGCGCAGGCGCGCAATCGCAGCCTGCACGGCATCCACCTTGTCCTGGCGCGCGTAGCCCTGCTTGCGGAGCAGTTTCAGCAGCTCCTCGGCGTCGGTCACCTGCTTCTGCAGGTAGTCCAGCAGGGGCTCGAGCGCGGGGTTCGCGACCGTCTGCGGCAGCTTGTCGGCCAGGGCCTTGAGCTCCTGCTCCCAGATCACGACCTGCTTGAGGAACTCAGTCTTGGCCGAGTCCAGGCGCTGGGCGATCCAGCCCTCGTATGCCTTGCGCTCCGGGACCTCGCCTTTGAGCTCCACATCGTCCACGTAGACGACGGCCCGGTCGCCGGGCTTGCCATAGATGAAGAGGGACCAGCGGTCCAGCACGGCCCCGGCGTTCTTGCCAGTGAGGTGGGTGGTGTGCCGGCGCAGGACGGAATCGGCACCCTCCTGGCCGCGCTCGACCAGATCGGCGGTGGTCGTCTTCCAGCCCTTGGTGGGTTTAGTGAAGCTCTCGGACCGGCAGCCGGAGTGCCTGGTGGGCGGGTATTCCATGTTTGTGCCGAAGCCGACGCGCGCGGTGGTCTCATCGCCCACCCATATGCGAGCGCTCATCGCTAGCTTGCCATCACAGGCCACCGACATGGGCACGCCGTAGTAGTGGTACGAGCCGCTCTTGATCTCGATCTCGAACTTGTAGGAGCGCTTGCCCGTGAACGCCTTCTCCTCGCTCGGGCCACTGAAAACGATCTCGGCCTCCCCGTTCGACGCCCAATGCGTGAAGGTTGGGGCATCCCCCTCGAATCCCTGCTGGTAGAGGAATGGCGCGCGGGTTGGGGGAGCTCCCCAGGCGGCCAGTGATACGAACACGGCAAGACCAGCGACGACGGACAGAGTCTTCATCAGACCAAACTCCTTCGTGGGGGGAACCAGCATGACGTCAACTCCACACCATCGCTCCCAAGCTTGCACAAGGCAAGTGGAAGCGGATCCTTGCGCCTGCCAATTGCGCACACCGAAAATGGGGGTCTTGTCCCTAATCGGCAACGGGGACGGTGATGACGAGATCGACCGGAGCGACTTCGGCGGATGTCACGCCGGCGCGGCGCAGTTCCACAAAGCCGAAGGCTTGTTGCCGCACCTGATCGGCCTGCTCCTCGATCAACTTGCCGGCCTGGGCTTCGCTCAGCTTGGGTGTCGGGGGCATCAGATAGACGGCGAAAAGGGTCGAGGAATATGGCCCACCGGGATCGTTTG
>JABGQJ010000482.1 GCA_018648945.1 Victivallales bacterium | reverse complement strand
GATCAACCACCATGGGCATCACTCGATGCCCGCCGGATTCGTTAAGGCCGTCCGCGCGCGGGTGTATGTCGGTTGCGTCTGGGACCAGCTCCACAACGTGGACCCCGTGATGGCCCGACTGGGCGACACGGATCTCTATCCCGGCGAGCGGCTGGTCTGCCCCGGCATCATGCCCGCCGAACGCCGGGCCGTCGATAGCGGCAAGCCGTGGATGGCAACCGTCCCGCCCGCTGCCTACGAAGGGGGACATGTGGTACTGAACGTGACGAACGGCGGCGAACGCTACAGCATCACCTACCTTTCAGCCGCAGACGAGAGCATGCAGATCCGCGCGGTCCACCACTTCGAGACGCGCCGCTAACCCACCCGCATCCCTGCGGTGCCCTACTTGCCGTCCATCACGAGGTTGGTGCAGTTCTTGATGTTGACGACGGGGTTGTCGCGGTCGGGATACCGGTTGTCTTGCACTTTCAGGCCGTCGATGCTGGTCAGTTCAAGATCGGTGGTGGCGCCCGATATGGTGTTATTGGTGATCGCGATGTTGCGGTAGAGGCCGGCGGGTGCAGGCTTGCCGTAGGGGTTGATGAAGGCAGCGTAGATGGCCTCGTTGCGTACGCTGGAGATGGTATTGCCGACGATGCGCACGGCCGAGGGGAAGCCGCCTTCGAGGGAGAGGAAGTCGCCGGTCATCATGATGCCCTTGTCCCAGTTCCCCTCGATGGTGTTGTTCTCGATCACCGCCTGGGAGGCGCGCAGGACGATGCCGCGGCTGCGGGTATAGCCGAAGGTGCAGTTGCGGATGACGCAGTTGCTGCCCACGCGGGCGGGGGCAAACAGGAAGGTCCCGGGACCCGCGCCGGGGACTTCCCGGTCTAGTTCGAGAGCCCAGGTCCTGGTCGGGAGTAGACGGGTCTTGTGGACGTGGGTCTGCCAGAGCTTCTTGAACTCGGCGGTCGGTTCGAGCCCACTCCCGATGGACTGGATCACGGCTTGCCCAAGGCGGACGCCCGCGAAGCTGATCAGATCGACCGTGTCTCCCACCTTCACCGTGAGCCTGCGTTGCTTGTCGCCCACCACTGCGATGCGTCCCTTGATGGAGACGACCGGGTTGCCCGAGCCATGGATGTTCACGCCGTCGTCGTCCATGAAGCGCGACACGCAGCCATCGAGAACGGTCTTGCCCCGATTGCCCAACAGATGGAACCCATCACGGCCCGATGAGCGCATGCGACGAATCCCGCGCGACCGGTAGTCGTCTGCCGGCGGACAGCGGTCATTGATGCAGCGGCGGTAGGTGACGCCGTTGCAGTTGCCCTCGAAAAAGGCCATCATCGGGGCGGCATGGACGGTGATGTCGGCCATGGTGAGATTCGTGGAGTCGCCGACGAGAACGGCGTGGTTCTGTCGACCGTTTGGCGCGTAGTGGTTGTTCATCACGATCACGTCGCCCACCTTCTCGGTGTGCCTCCCCGGCACATACTGGTAGCAGTCGTACTTGGTGTACCGATAGAGCCTGTCGCCCACCTTCTGTACTCGCTCCGGCCCGCCATAGATGACCTTCAGCTTGCTGGCAGCGGGATCCAGGACCACGAGGTGGCCCAAGTCCGAGTGCGTGACCAGATCATTGATCTCGTATCCCGCCGGTAGCCGCATCTCGATCTGGCGCTTCTCCTCGTCCAGGCCGGTGATGACGAATTGTGTGAAAGGCAGGGGATCGTAGTCGATGGTGAGCCCCCGCACGGTCACGTTCTCGCACCTGCGGACGTCCAGCGCGCGGGTCGTTTCCGTGCAGATCATCCGCACGCCATCCAGACGGACCTCGCAGTCCTTCAGCCCGGAAATCGTCAGGTGCACGCCATCCACCGGGGCCACGCGGTAGTCCCCCGCCGGGACGACGATGCGACGCTTCCCTGCGGCAACTTGTTCGGCAATCGACTGCCTAAGGTCGATCCCCGTCCTCGGCGCGGGGCTGGTGTGGCGGCATCCGGTGATCAGTAGGCATGTGGCGACAATGGCAAGCGCGTTCTTCATGGGGCCCTTCTTGGCGACATTGCGGCAGGGGGGGTTCATGCCCCGCCAATATGCCCTACCTGCTCAGCCCCCGCCAGACTGCCGCCTCCCGCCGCTTCCCCGCTTCGCTATCGAGCGCGCTAGGGCAGCACGATGGTGAAGGGCTTGTTGTCGCGGGCCAACACGACAGGCATGCTGGTCGTGGTACCGCCGTGGGTAACGGTCAGCTGGTAGCTTCCCAGATAGCCCCGTCCGGTGAGAGTGCCATCGACACCGGTCCGCCCGGCTCTGTCCGCCCACCAAGTCTTGAGCACGAGTTGCCGCCAGATCCCTGCCATGGGTTGCTCAGCGCCCGTTTCCCGGTCGAAGAACTGCTTCGTGTCCCAGACCTGGAACCCGAGCGTCGCAGGATGGCTGAAGACGACTGTCAGGCAATCGCGGAGGAAATCAGTGTGGAGCTCTGGATCGTTGCCGCCGACCGTGAATTCCGTAACGCGAATGGGCAGGCCGAAGCGCGCGAAGCGTTCGAGGGTGGCCAGCATTTCAGCAGGGGACGGAACCGTGCCTCCGAAGTGTCCCTGCATGCCGATCACATCTAGTGGGGCTCCCTCTTTGAGCAGGAACGCGATGGTCTCCTCGAAGTGAGTCTGGTGCGGGCTCTTCGTCAGTGACGCCAGGATGCCGTAGTCGTTGAGCGCCAGAGCCACGCCGGGCAGGTTCCGGCACGCGCGCTCGAACCACTCGACCATGACCCGACGACCACAGATGTCCGTGAGATCACGGTTGCTGTAGGGCTCATTGAGCACATCCCACTCCACCAGGTGACCACGCGTCCGCACCGTGATGTCGTCGATGTGTTCGAGGACGGCGCGACGGATTCCCGGAGCATCCCGCTGCTCGATCAGGGGCAGCACAGATCGCGCCACGTGGGCCCGCCCCGGCCACACCAGCACATGACCGCGCATCCGGATGCCATTCCGCTTGGCCCATTCGAGGCCTGGTTGCAGGACCTCGTCATTGCGAGGTCCCCAATCGCCTGCTGTAGGGGGCCATTTGAGCGCATTGACAAAGCTGCCTGCATTGAACAGCTCCGGGAGCTTCTCGCGCAGCGCGGCCGAGCCCTTGTCGTCCTTGACCGCCAGGGGCGCGGGGAAGGCCATGCCGAACTCGTAGGCGTGGCGGGTCATCCGCACACGCACCTCCGCTCCGGGCACGGGCTGGCCAGCGGCATCCACGACCCGGACGCGGTAGGGGGCCATGCGATGGCGGCGAATCCGTTCGCCCGCTGCCTCTCGCCACGGGGCGCGCGGATCGCGTCCCTCGTAGGTGACCACTGTCTGCGGCAGGTCAACCAGCTTGACGTCTGGGCCGTACGACACCAGCCGGGCCCCGCCGAATTCCACCGTCTGTTCCGCCTGCCCGGTCATGAAGCCGAGTGTCGCCGTACCTGCAGGGCAGTCGACGACTGCCCGGAACGGCAGCAGGAACTCACGCCATTCCGAACCAACGGTGAACTCGCGGTTGAGCGACTTCCGCCAGGGGGCCGCCGCTTGTTGGCAGTAGGCCGAGAAGACGGCCTGTTCCGACTCCTGGGTGGTGGTGATTACCCGCGCCCAGAAGGTCATCAACATCGCATCGCCCTTGTTGATGGCCGCCTTCAGGGGACACTGCGCCTCCATGTTCCAGGGCGCGCCGATCTTCGGATTCGTGGTCCGGATGGCCCGCGTGAAACCCGGGCCATCGGCCTCGACCACTGCCGACATGCCATCTCGGTAGCAGCCCATCTTGAACGCATCGGGACCCGTCGCGTATGTCACCACGACCCCTTTCGGCAGTTCGGTCGCCCGACCGGCTGCCCGCGCACAATGCCCCGTACCCAAGGCCGCCACCATCAGGGCGCACACGAATACTCTTGTCGATCTCGGCATCGCGGTGCCCCCAGAGGCAGTTACTGGACGCCCTCTTGGGCCACGGATAGGGGCGCAGTGTATTCTAGGGTGTCCCCCGAGTCAAGGACCACTGCCCCGGCAAGCCAAGATTGAGCGGAAGCAACTCCGTTGCCACGTCCCCGGTCCCGAGCGCTCACCCGCGAGCCGCTATGGCAACGCCAGCATCTTCTGCAGCAGCTCGTCTACTTGCTGGCGGGCGTTGACGATGACGGCGGGGTCCTTGGTGTATTCCTTCCAGGAGGCGCTGAGTTCGGTCGGGACCTTGAGCAGGGCTTCGGCCTGGGCCAACAGCTTGGCATCGCCGCCCTTGGCGCGGAGCTTCCGCGCCGCCTCGGCAAGCATGGCGAGGGCTTCGTAGTCCTCGATGCCGTCGCGCAGGTTCTCCAGACGCGTGCTGGCCAGGGGGGTCGCATCGGGCCCGGGATAGATGAGGATACCGTCGCTATTGGTGCGGAAGGACACGGGATTCCATGGCTTTTCCGGCCACTTGGGGACATTCATGTTCCAGTTCTCGTTCGGCTGGTAATGGTTGATCAGGTAGTAAAGAAAGCCAGTGAGTTCATGCTGGTAGAACTGCCAGCCGAGAACGCGCGGGTCGACGCCGGGGAAGTCGATGAAGAAGTTTGCGTACGGCTTGCCCGGACCGCAACAGACATAGCCCCAGACCTCGTCGCCCCGCTTCTGGGCCGCGCGGTATTGCGCCATTTTGTCGGGGGGCATATGGGACGTGATCGGGGTCCAGATATCGAAACGGCTATCGTGCCGCTCGATGAAGGGGTTGGCCGTCTCGCGCTTGAGCCAGGGGAACTTCTCGCCCACGAAGTCGAGCGTGCCCGCGATGGCGTAGTCGTAATACTCCCGTTGCTTGGGCCGCATCTCGGTTTCGTCGAAGCTGTGCAGGTACCAGGTGAAGTCGGTCCAGTTCTTCTCCTTGACGAAGCCCTCCCAGTCCTTGAGATAGGCCTCCAGGGTCGCGAGGTACTCTTTCGCCTTTGCAGGCTCCTTGGGGAGCCCGCCGATGCAGACGAGACAGGTGGCGTTCATCCCTCGGTCGTAGCAGTATTGCATGTCTTCCCGAGCCGGGATCACGCGGGAACGCCCCTTCCTGAGGCTGGAGTAGATGGTGGTGGGACTGAGACGATGGGCGAGTAGGAAATCGTACATCTCCAGCCACTTCTCGTGGGGCAGGATATCGGCCAGCTCGGGGGACGTATAGAGCGCGCCGTGGCCGGTCTTGTCGGTCATCCCCATGCGCTTCTTCACCTCGTCGGGCTTGTACCAGATCTCCCACATGCCCGCGCAGATGCAGAATGCGGTCTTGAGCTTCCCGCGCAGGGGCAGGCTGAAGGGCCGCACAGTCAACTCGATGCCGGCATTCTGCGCAGGCACGCCGTCGGCCTCGATGCGGACGAAGCCCCGGTACCGCCCCGGCTTAGTCCCATGGGGCACATCGACGGTGAACCAGACCGGTTGCACGAAGCCAGCCTCGACGTCGAAGGGCTGGGGCGGCATGAGCACGTCTGGCCACTGCCAACCGGCCCGACGGACGGAGGAGTTGCTCTGCTTGGTCCGCACATAGCCGACAGGATGCCAGGAGATGCGGTCCTTTGGCAGGCGCGTCTTGCGGTCGTCGTGCAACAGGTCGTCTAGCACCGCCCGTACGTTCTTGAGCGGTTGCCCGATGGGCATGACCACCAGCTGGAAACTCTCCCGCTCGCGCCCCGCCGCCGCCAGCTTCACGTGGCGCGAGAACATGCCCGAGAAGTCAGCCGCCTCGCGGAAGACCTTGTCCATCGCACCGGCCTGAGCGAGGAGGAAGGGACTGGGTTGGTCGGGCTTGACGTCGGCCAGATCCTGCCAGGCGGCCACGCGCAGCACCAGCGGATCCGCAGGGCGCACCGACGAGATCTTGATCCGTTGCCAGAGCGTCTCGCTCTTGGTGTCCTTGAAGTCATTGACCCCTAGCCTGAGCTTGGTAGCACCGCGGCGCCAGGCGGGTTGCGACTCGCTGAGCTGCTCGGTCCCGTTGATGGTCCAGGAGACAACCAGATTGCGGGTGAACTCGCAGGCCATCGTGCAGGGCTTGCCCTCGACGACCGCTGTCTTGGCT
>JABGQJ010000481.1 GCA_018648945.1 Victivallales bacterium | reverse complement strand
ACAAGCCCGGTCAGCCCGGAGCACGTAAGCGCTTCCAGTTCTCCAAGCGGTAAGCGTTTCTCGGTTTTCTATCCGGCCGGACCATGGGACTTCCCATCGGTCCGGCTTTTTTATGTTCGGTTCTCAGTCTGTGAGGAACAGGTTCGATGAAGCAGGTAAAGGTAGCGATAGTCGGCGCGTCCGGGTATTCCGGCGAGGAGCTTCTGCGGTTGTTGCAGCGTCACCCGGGCGTGGACATCACCTGTATCACGTCGCGGCAGTACGCTGGCCAGCGGATCGGCACGGTGTTTCCCCGGTTCGCGGAGTCCGACCTCACCTTCATGGCTCCCGATGCCACCGCGATCGCGGCGGCGGCCGAGGTGGCGTTCCTGGCTTTGCCGCATGGTCTTGCCACGGAGTTTGCCCTGCCGTTGCTGGCGGCGGGGGTGAAGGTTGTCGATATCAGCGCCGACTTCCGGCTGCGGGACCCGGCCAAGTACGCCCACTACTACAAGGCTCCCCATCCGGCTCCGGAGATGCTCGCCAAGGCCGCCTATGGCTTGCCCGAGCGCTATCGGGCCGAGATTGCCCAGGCTGACCTCATTGCCTGTGCGGGCTGCTATCCGACGAGTATCATCCTGCCCACATCCGCCATTCTTGCCGCTGGCCTAGCCAGCCCGCAGGGAATTTCCGTGGTCAGCATGAGCGGGGTTTCCGGCGCGGGCCGCAAGGTGGACCTGCCCTACATCTTCCCCGAGTGCAACGAGAGCGTCCGCCCCTATGCCGTGACCGGTCACCGGCATCTGCCCGAGATCGAGCAGGAACTTGCGGCGGCCGCCGGCCTCGACGACCTAGCGATCAGTTTTGTCCCCCATCTCATGCCCGTGAACCGGGGCATTCACTCCACGATCCTGCTGGATGCCATGCCAGGCGCGACGCCGGGGAAGGTGGAGCAGGCCCTGCAGAGCGCCTATGTGGACGAACCCTTCGTGCGCGTTCTCCCCAAGGGCGGACTGGCCGACACCAAGCACGTGACCATGACGAACTTCTGCGAGATCGGCTGGGCCTGGGACGAACATACCGGGCGCATCATTCTGAGCAGTGCCATCGACAACCTCACCAAGGGCGCGTCGGGGCAGGCCATCCAGTGCATGAACATCGTCTGCGGTCTGGATGAGACCATGGGGTTGCTGTAGGGGATTCGTGACGCGTTCGGCCGAGGGTGTTGCATGGCGGATCCATGGCCCTCACCGGTCAAGGAGAACTCCACGCTCGACGCGGAATCGGTATCAATCGCGGGTGACGGTCACGAAGGTGCCGACGGTTGCCCGAACCATGTTGCCGTCGGGGCCGATTGAGCGCTGGTCGTGGACCACGAGCAACTTGCCGGGGGCCACTTCCTCGATGGTCCGGGCCTCCTTGTGGGAGACAGCCGTAGCGTGGCTTGTGAAAGGCTCGGAAGTGCCCTACTTTCAAGCGACCGGAGGCGGCCTGCTTTGGGTGACCGTTGTCAACGGTGGGTGTGGCTGTGCGTGAACCTCGTCTGAATGGTCCTGCGCCAGGAGGCCACAGTAAGCCCAGCACCACGCTTGGCTGGAACAAGGCTATCAAGAACGATGCGGCACTTCTCATCCCTGTTGATTGTCATGTTGTGTGGCCTGGTCCCGACCTGGGGCGCACCGGCAGCACGCGTCGTCTTCAAGATCGGTTTCGACGACTTGACCTCCAACGCCAGCATCGCGAAGGGTGATGGGCAAAGCGATCTTGGGCGCGGCCTTGGGGCCACGGCCAAGGAAGGGGTCAAGGGCGTAGGGCTGAGGCTTGACGACGAGGAAACGTGCACATTCGCGAGCAAAGACAACCTGCCCGGCATCGCCGGCACGGTGTCAGTCTGGGTGAAGCCGCTCAACTGGGACGACACGGAGAACCGATTCCAGGAGTTCTTCATTGCCTCCGGCGCAGCGGGTGGAAAGTCCTACTACATGACCCTCGACAGCCCCCCAATCAAGGGTGCCGCCAATTTCGGGATCAGCATCCATGACAGGGCGACCGGGGAGCGGACCAATTACATCGCGTCCGGTGCTGTGTCGTGGACGGACGGCAAGTGGGTGAATCTGGTGGGCGTGTGGGACAAGCAGGGGACCAAGCTCTACATCAACGGTCTGCTGTCAGCCGCCAAACTCTTCCGCGGGGATGCCTTCGCCAGTCTGCCCGAAGGGCGTTTCAAGCTCATCCCTCACAATCACTTCAGGGACGGGCCGCAACGAAGCCGCAGGGATCGTACCACCATCGACGAGGTGACGATCTGGGACGGCGCACTCCCTGCTGACGAGGTCTTGGGGCAATATACGGCAGTCGTTGGCGGCAGTACGCGGATCAACCGCGTGCCCGTGCCCCGTGCTACGGGCAAGATCACTGTGGACGGCAGGCTGGATGAGATCGCGTGGGCGAAGGCGTCGGAGGTGCCGATACTGACGGAGATGTTCAGTGTCTATCCCTTCCGACGCACGGCAACCGCATCGCTCTGCTACGGTGCGGAGCATCTTTACATCGCCTTCCAAAGCCCGTTCGCGGGCCAGCTTCAGTCTCGCCACACCAAACATGATGACCCCCTGTGGGAAGACGACTCGTTCGAAATCTATCTTGCGCCGGATCGGAGCAGGCCCGAGGCCTTCTACCAGTGGGTTATCAACGCCAGCGATGCCGTCTATGACAGCAGCAGCGCGGGACGGAAGGAATGGGATTCACGGATCAGAGCTCGGTCCGCCATCGACAAGGGCATCTGGACGCTTGAAGTGGCCGTTCCCTTCAGCGATTTCGGGGCGACGAAGCCGAAGCCGGGCGATGTGTGGCTGGGCAACCTCTGCCGCAATTGGTACCGCAAGAAGCCACTGCGGTCCGATTACACCGAGTGGTGCTATGTCGGTGGCGGATACAGTGCGAACCCGGACCGGTTCGGGCGTCTCGTCTTTGCCGGAGACGAGGACGGCGTCAGGCTCAGGATGGGCGCGGACATTTCCCTCGGGGAGCTCGCCTTCGGCCTCGCAACGCAACGCCCGCGTTCGGGACAGGTCATCTTCAGCGTCCGCGACCGGCAGATTCTCAGGGATCCCGTCAAACCGGTCGGCAACGTCTCCTGGCGCTCTGGCTTCGAGGACTACAAGGACGGTCTGCTGAGCATAGCCCTCGAGAACGCCGGTGGCGACGAACCGGTATTCATCTACGAGACGAAGGTCCTCCACAAGGACCTGATCGGGGTCACGTACCTGCCGTTCCCGGCCGAAAAGAGGCTGGGACTCAAGCTGGACTTGAGCGCACTGGACAGGGAATGGAAGAATAGGCTGAAGGAAGGGAATGGGCGAGTCGAGGTCACTCTGACGGACCCGGGGGGCAAGGCGCACGAGGAAGGCTTCCCCGTCCGAGGCGAGGAACAGACAGTGCACGTCCCATGCGAGTTCAAGGAAGGGGAGTACACGTTGGTCTATCGTCTGTCCCAGCCTGACAGGGAAGGCGAAGTCCGCGTAACCGGGAAGCTTATGATTCCACCACTGCCGTGGGTGGGGAACAGGATCGGGGTCACCAACGAGGTGCTCTCACCATGGAGCCCGCTGGCCTACTCCGGCAAGGGAGTGATCGGTTGCTGGAACCGTTCCTACACGTTCGATGGCCCGTTCCTGAGCCAAGCCGCAAACGGTGGCAACCCCATTCTGAGGGCGCCGATCCGTCTTTCCGCCCTCATCGACGGCACGGATCATCCGCTGACCACCACGTCAACCCAATCCGACATGCAACGCCCCGACCGTGCGGAAACAAGCGGCAAGGCGGTATTCCAGGGCACTCCGCTCAAGGTCGCCTGGTCAAACTGGATGGAGTACGATGGTCTGACCGTTGCGACCGTTGCCCTTGAGCCGCCGCCGGAGGGCCTCACCATTGACCGATTGAGCCTCACGATGCCGTTGCGGCCTGACATCGTCAAGTACCTCCGCGGGACGCGTCACATGGGCGCTCTGAGGAACGGGCGGCTGCCGTGGGACGGCAAGGTGTGGCGGCGCGGATTTGAGCCATATCTCTGGGTCTCGAATGAGTACGAGGGCTTTCTATACTTCTGCGAGTCGGAGGCGAACTGGGTCCATCCCGACGGGGCTCAGGACCTGCTGGTTGTCAAGGGTGGAGAAGACGCTGGGATAGCCCTGAATCTGATCAGCAAGCCCACCCGGCTGACTCAGCCCTTCAGCTACACGTTTGGTTTCCAGGCCACCCCGGTCAAGCCGCTGAGCAAAGCCCTCCACAAGTGGAACTTCGGCAGTTACAACCATACGAAGCACCAGACTGCCCAGCCGTGGTTCACCGTACATGCACCGCAGGAGGGCCGCTGGGGCGTCCGAAATGGCAAGAAATTGCTGGCACATGACCGGAAGTGCCGGGAGCAGGGCATTACCCAGTTCTACTATTCCGTCGCCAGTTCCACGCCCGAGAACAACTCCACCTTCGACCTCTACCGCGGAATATGGCTCAACCCCTATTCCCTCACCTTTGGACCGTACAGTTTCCGCCCCCACTGGAAGGGCTGGCGCGAGCCCGAACCACCCTACTTCCTGCCGGGTGTGGATCCGGCCTCGCCGAGTTTCCAGAACCTGCGGCTCTACAACGCGCGCACCATGCTCCGGGACTACGGTGTCCGAGGACTCTACAGCGATATGGACGGCGTGTATGCCACGGACAACCTTCACGCTGGCGGCGGCTACAGAGACGGTTTCGGCAAGTCAGGTCCGAGCTACGGAATCCTGGGCAAACGACGTGTCGCCAAGCGCCTGGCGGCGCTCCTCCGCACCGTTGGTGGCGAGCGGCGATACTGGCTGACCCATGAACACAACAAGCTCGTACCGCCCGTTCACGCCTGGGCTGATTTCTGGTGGCCCGGGGAGGAACTCACGAATGATCTCTACAAGAAGAAGTGGTTTTACATGGAGGACCTCGACGATGTAGCGTGGCGGGTGGAATACAGCAGCACCGCCAGCGGCCTGGAACATGTCTTCCTGCCGGAATTCGGGCGCGGCACAAAGGACCCCGACGACCTTACGCAGGCGCAGCCGAGCGAGAGCCTGCTTGCCATGTGTGCGGTCAATGACGTGAATTGCAGTGGGTCGTATATGAATGCGCAGGCCATGGAGACCTTCTGGGCCCTGCGCGACGAACTGGGAATTGCCGACTGCCCCCGCAAGCTCTATTGGGAGGGGGATTGCCCCGCGAAGGCCCTGACCGCCAGCGCCCTGGCCTCAGTCTATCTCTCCGAGAGAGGCCCCGTCCTGGCCATCGTGAATCGGCAACCAGAAGAGACGGTGGTTGAGCTGAAGCTTGATCTGACAGGGCTTGGCCTGGCGCCAGGACGTGCGCTCGTGGCGCACGATGCCAGGCGAGCAGTCCAGATCCCGTTGAAGGGCACGGTCCTCCATGTGCCGGTGGCCGCCCGCAACTACACGTTTGTGAGCATTCGCCCGGAAGGTGATCGTGCCGGATCTGGGCGATGAGATGGAGCTGGCGAGCCCTGCCGCCCCTTCCTCACGGCCGCACGACTGCGACCGGCGCGGCCCCGTCCGACATCGGTGTCAGCAGCTGCTTCTCCGCCTGCCCAACCCAGAAGGAAAAGGCCAGCCTCAGTCGCGGGTGACGGTCACGAAGGTGCCGACGGTTGCCCGAACCATGCTGCCGTCGGGTCCGATTGAGCGCTGGTCGTAGACCACGAGCAACTTCCCTGGGGCCACTTCTTCGATGCTGTTGTAGTTGCTCGACTCGCCCCGGGCGAAACGGGTATGGCCACCCCAGGTCTTGCCATCGTCCAGGCTGAATGCCAGCCAGTTGTCGGGGCGACCATAGGTGACGACGAGCACGCCGCTCGCCATCCGGCAGGCACTCGGCCATACCCCGCGATCTGCAATTGGCCGCGACTTCTCCCAGGTCTTGCCATCGTCGCGTGACAGGAACAACTCGTAGGCCAGTTCGCCATCTACGCCAACACCGTAGACGATGGCGGTGAAGACGATCCGGCCATCCTTCAATACGGTCAGATCGTAGCCGGCGACACCGAAGTGGGGGAAG